>JBLNBS010000001.1:0-4213 GCA_050260175.1 Patescibacteria group bacterium
AGCCCCGCGGCGAACGCGTCGCCGGCCGCGGTGGTGTCGACCGCCTTGACCCGGTGCCCCGCCAGGTGGTACTCCGAGCCGCCGTCCAGCACGACGACGCCTTCCCCGCCCAGCTTGACCAGGGCGCAACCCACGCCCCGCCGGCGCAGGAGCCGCCCGGCCTCAAGGGCCGACGCCCGATCCACAACACGGATCCCCGTCAGGACCTCGCTCTCGTTCTGGTTGGGCGTGAGGTAGTCGACCCGCGCCAGGAGATCGTCCGGCAGCGGCCGGGCCGGAGCAGGGTCCAGGATGACGCGCAGGCCCATATCCCTGGCCATCCCGACTGCCTTTGCCACCGCGGGCAGGGGCACCTCGAGCTGGACGAGGAGCACCCTGGCCTCTGCAAAGAGCGGCGCGGCCGCCTCGACGTCCTCGGCTCCCAGGAGGCTGTTGGCTCCCGGGGCCACCACGATGCTGTTGTTACCGGCGTCGTCGACCACGATCAGAGCCACGCCCGAGGCCGATCCGGCGATCGTCCCGATATGCACCGTATCCACGCCCGCGGCGGCCAGGTTGGCCAGGGACTGTCTGCCAAAGGCGTCGTCCCCCAGGCGGCCGACCATGGCCACGCGCCCGCCCAGCCTGGCCGCGCCGTAGGCCTGATTGGCCCCCTTGCCCCCGGGGATGGTGCGAAACTCGCCGCCCAGGACGGTTTCCCCCGGCGCCGGGGCATGCGGCGCGGTGGCCACGAGGTCCATGTTGATACTGCCGACGACCACGATCTCGGGCATTTGCCCTCACTTCCCCGACAACAGAATGAGTAAAGGTAACATCACTCTAGCGATATCTCCCGTACTCCCGGACCGCCGCCACCATGGCCTCCACGTTCTCCCAGGGCACCTCGGGCTCGAGCACGTGGGTCGGCGCCACAACCAAGCCGCCCCCTTTGCCCACGGTCTCGATGAGCGTCTTGCAGTAGGCATTGACCTCGTCCGGCGTGCCAAAGGGCATGATCGTCTGCGTGCCCACCGCGCCCCAAAAGGAAAGCCGGTCGCCGTAAGCCGCCTTGAGGTCCGCCGGATCCATGCATTCCGGCTGCACGGGATTGAGGACCTGGATGCCGATCTCGATGAGATCGGGCACGATGGCGGACAGGTTGCCGTCCCCGTGGTACCACATGATGGTCTCCGGGTTGGCCGCGCGCGCGGCGGCGATCACCCGGGCGAGCCGCGGCTTGATCTCCCGCCGCCAGAGCGCGGGGCTCAGCATCATCGCCAGTTGCGTGGAGACGTCGTCCCCGAACTGGATGAGATCCGCCCCGGCCCGGGCATAGTGAGCCGCCTGGGCCGCGCGGAGATCGGCCAGCCTGTCCAGGAGGGCGCCGGCCATCGCGGGGGCAATGAGCAGGTCCGCCAGGAAAGCCTCCATACCCCGGAGGTACCAGGCGGTCTCAAAGAGGGTGCAGTGCATGTGGCCCACGGCCACTAGATCCCGGGCCTTGATCGCCGCGGCTTGCGCCGCCGTGCCGGCCCAGCGATAGCCGGCGTCCAGGTCGGGCAGGGGGTAGGCGGCGATCTCCTCCGGCGTGGTGAAACCCGCCATGGGGTGGAGCATCTTTTCAAAGTGCTCGAACCCGCCCGGGCGGTGCCCGATTCCCCACTCGTCGAGCCAGGCCCCCTCCGGCAGCCCGCCCGGGTAATAGACGCTGAAATCGGCTTTTTCTACCGAGGGGGCCGGGGAGATCCCGGCCAGGGGGATGCCGAAGTATGCGTAAGGATCGTCGTGGCCCGTCCGCCGCCGCAGTTCCTCCCGGAGAGCGGGGCAGAGGCCGAGGTCGAAGGGGACCCACTCGGGGCCGTCGCGGCGCAGGGCGCGGAGGAAGTTTTCACGGGGCGTGAGCAACATGGCACCTCCCGTGGCAGTTGGTTGCACCGATATTCGCGCCTGGCGGGCGTAAATCCTGCCCTGCGGGAAATTACGAGGCCGGCCCCGGGCGGAAAGAATTAAGGACTCTTATGCGACCACCTGTAGGACCCTCATGTGAACCGGTCAACCGTCAAGCCCGCGTGCGGTAGGAAACAAAGGCATCCAGCGCCTTGATGGCCGCGCGGATGTCCGTGTAAACCGGCAGGCCGCCCTCCTCGAGCACGGCCACGAAGTCGTGGTAGTGGCGGCCGCCGTTGACCGAGACCACCATGGGCTTGGCGGTCTTCTTGCCCAGGGAGACGAGGAGGGAGGCCAGGCCGTCGGCGTCGCGGCAGTTCTCGGGCAGCGTCTTGAGCGAGGGGGCGTGCGGGATGACCGCGACAAAGACGCAATCCACCCCGGGATCCTCGAGCAGGGCCGCGGTGAACTCGGCGTACATCCGATCATCGGCCATGGGCGTGATGTCCAGGAAAGGCGAGGATGTGTCGACGAGGCCGTACGCGTTGATCCCGTTCAGCCGCGCCACCGTCTCCGGGCTCAGTTCCGCCTGGCGCAGGCCCTTGAGTTCGTCCGCGCCCACCGTGGACTCGAACCCCGCGTTGACCACGCCGGCCACCCGGCGGCTGGCGATGGCCTTGCCCGCCAAGAGCGAAAAGGATTTGACGCAGTCATAGAACTCGTCGATCTCCGCGGCTAGGATCACGCCCGCCTGCTGGCAGGCGGCCTTGAACACCTCGTAGCTCCCCGTCATGGAGGCCGTGTGAGAGGCCGCGGCCCTCGCCCCGGCCTCGCTCTTGCCGCTCTTGTAGACCACGATGGGTTTTTTGACCCCGCGCGCCAGCTCAAAGAAACGCCTGCCCTCGCCCGGCTTCAGGCCTTCGGCGTAGAGCGCGATCAGGCCGATCTCGGGCATGCCGGCAAAATAAGCCAGGAGATCAGCGATCTCCACGTCATACTTGTTGCCAAAGCTGACGATGTAGCGGAAGATCCCCGCGTTCTGCATCATGTCCACGGCCGTGACGGCCAGGGCGCCGCTCTGGGTCAGAAAGACCGTGTTGCTGCCCGCGGCCGGCCTGATCGCCAGCCGCCGCTCGTCGATAAAGAAGGTGTTGAGGCCGCGGTCCGTAACCTCGGGCGCGACGTAGACCCCCATGCAGTTCGGGCCGATGACGCGCATGCCCTCGGGTACGGCCGAATCGAGCTCCCTGGCGTAATCGGCGTACCTGATCTCGGCGGGCAGGCCGGAGATGAGGATGACCGCCTGGATACCCGCGCCCGCCGCGTCGCGGATGAAATCCACGGCGTATTGGGCCGGCGCCGCGTAGACCGCCAGATCCACGGCGCGGCCGATCTCGGACAGCGTCTTTTTGAGAGGGTATGCCGCGCCGTCAAGGACGATCGAGCCGCCGCGGGGGTTTATGAAGTGCAGGTCCTCGCGGCCCAGATCGCGCAGGAGATGGGCGATCTCCCTGCCCAGGCTCTGCTTGCCGGGATCGCCGGAGACCCCCACCACGGCGACGCCTTGCGGCCGAAAGAACTTGTGGAGCCCCGCCAGCCTGACGCCGCGGGCCGTCTCCCCGGGGGCGCGCGCGTGCGCGAACTGCGCGAATCCGTCCAGGGCGATGAAGCGCCCGTCTTCCGTGAAGACGAAGGGGTTGACCTCGAACGACTTGAAGGTGAACGCGGGGCGTTCCCGGCCGATCTCCGAGTAGTAATAGGCCAGCTCGCTCAGCCTGGCCATGGCGCCAGCCATGGTGGCGAGGTACTCGCCGTGGCCGAACTGGTTGAACTTGTGCCTAATGTGGAGGACCTGGAGGGCCTCGAGGGCCTCCTCGCGGCCGAGCGGCGGCAGGAAGAGGTTCGCGGGGCTGAAATGCTCCGCGAAGAACTCGGCGTCGTCACCGCCCTTGGTCAGGGTGACCACCGGGCCGAAGGCGCTGTCCTCCTTGAAGCCGATCAGCACCTCGTAGCCCAGGGCCTGGGTGTGGGGGACGTACTCCACGAGGAGGAACCCTTCGATCGGGGGCTTGCCGCCCTCCAGGAAATGGGAGGCCACCTCTTCGGCCATGCGGTCCATGACGTATTGGACGAAGAGGCGGTCGCCGTTTTTGATCCGCCGCACGCCGCCAAGCTTCTGTTTGTGTGAGATGCGGGAGGAAACCACCTTGACCACGATCTCGCGGCCAAAACGGCGCAGCGTCTCCTCGCCGACCTCCGCCGGGCCGCGCACGCAGGCGAAACGGGGCACCAAAAGCCCGATCTCGGCCAGGATCTCGTAGACCTCGTGCTCGTAGAGGTTTTCCCT
>JBLNBS010000002.1:0-6447 GCA_050260175.1 Patescibacteria group bacterium
GCCGGTCGGGTGATGGTTTTCGTCCCGGGCATCAAAAAACCCCCGCATCATGCGGGGGGATTTTCTCCTGGCGCGCCCGGAGGGATTCGAACCCCCGACCTCCAGGTTCGAAGCCTGTCACTCTATCCAACTGAGCTACGGGCGCCCGCGATGCCAGTATAGCACAGGCGTTGGAGGGGATCAACTTCAACTTTCCCCGCGTTCGCGCTCCTCGGCGCGGGCGAGATCCGCGCGGCCGGCCCGCGCCTCCATGTGGTGGCGCAGCTCGTGCCCGATGGTCCTTTGCAGCTGTTCCCGCCAGGCCGCCGCGCCGCGGCCCGAGAGGACGCGGGCAAAGGAGCCGTGGTAAAGGACGATCCGGTTGCCCGCCGGGCCGCGCTGGTACTCGCCCAGGGCCACGAGGCCCCGGCGCCCGGGGATGGCCCTGGCCGCGGGCAGGACCACGAGGCCGCCCGGGAGATCATCCAAAAGGGGCGCGGGCAGCCCGGCCCAGATCTCCTCCGCGGCGGCGGCGAACTCGCGAAAGGTCATGGCAGCCTCCCTTTTCGCGTCATTCGCCGGCCGGGGCGCGCGTTCCTGCAGGTTCAGTAAGGCCGCTCCTCCCGGCAGACCGGGCAGCCCGGGCAGATCAGGACCCGCTCGCAGAAGACGAGCTTGATGGTGTCCACGACTTCCAGCGGTTCCAGGATATGGAGCACCACCCTGGCCGGGGCGATGGTGATGAGGGCGGAAAGGAGCAGGTCCTCGTAGTCGATCTCCTCGGGACCCAGGTCGGTGAGGACGCTCCGCAGCTGCTCGTGCTCGATCGGCTCACCCTCCTCGTCGAGGAGGGAGAACATGCTGCCTCCCTTGACCCGCACGTTGACCTCGTCGATCCTTGGGGACTGCATCTCCACAAAATTCCTGAGCATGCGGATGAATTCGTGGTATTCGCGCTGGAGCATATGCCGGTCGATCGAGCAGTCCACGGCCTCCTTGAGCTCGGTGAAATAGTCCTTGAGCTGAAAACGGACGAATCCCTCGAGGACGAGGTGGTTGTGGTGCTCCAGGTATCTCAGGACGCGGGAGAGGATCTCGTTGCGCCTGAAGATGCGATGGGGTATCTCGCCCCGCGGAGCCTGGGCGTTCAGCAGGGCGACCGCTTCCCTGAGCACCTCCTGCCGCTCGTCCTCGCTGAAATACCCGTGCCGGCCGCGGATCATCCGGGCCAGGATCTCTTTGGTCAGGGTGTTCATGATGATGTCGGTGATGACATTGGCCACGTAGTAACGGAGGATGCGGGCCTGGTTCTCGCCGTCGCCCGCGACGGCCTGATCAAATTCGCATTCCACGAAGGAATAGACACCGCGTTTCTCCTCGAGCACGCGTACCGGCAGACCCTGGCTGTGCAGCAGGCCCATCTCGTGCTCCAGATCGGCACGGACGGCGGCCATGGGCTGGGCCGTGCCGATGGAGAAGACTTCCATAATGTGTCACTTCCTTCCTCGGAGCTATTATATGTGCGCCCCGATGCGGCTATACAGTAGGAAGGAAGGGACGGCCTCCGGCCCGTTTCCTCCTTGTCCATAATACGACAGCAAAAAGCCGGGCCTCGCGGCGCCGGCTTGTATAATCCGGGATGGTGGGGAAGAGAGGGATCGAACCTCCGACCTCCACGATGTCAACGTGGCACTCTAACCAACTGAGCTACTTCCCCGTCGGCTGAGATCATACCACGCTCCGGCGGGCCTTGTCAAGGCAAACCCCGGCTCCCGCGGCCGCCCCCTGTCACGGCTAGGCCTGCTGATCCCAGAGAATGACCACCTTGACCTTGACACAGTGCCTGCGCTGCCGGGTCTCGGGATCGCAGTATTGAGGGGCATTGCAAAAGACGACCTCTTCCGCGTCCGTGCGCAAGAAGTATTTGTTGCAACAATAAAGTTCAACCTCGCGTGGCTTTTCGCCAGCCAAGGATCTAAACCTCCCGGGGTGCTTGAGAAGACGCAAATGCCGGACGAAACGATCCGTCCGTTCGTATTTCCCCGCGTGGACGGTAATTCCTGCTGATGAAGAACGATGGAAACCACCGGGGATGAGCTTGTAAAAAACATGGGTGGCGAAATTTGGTCAAACCGGCTCTCCGTGTAATCCTCAAGACCCATAACTATCATGACCCGCGGCTCATTGGACGGGGATTCACGCTGCGGCCGGCGGCCCGTGGGAATGACCGGGATTACGAAGGAAAAGCCGCGCGGGCCGTGCCCCCCGGTCCATCAGCCCGGGGATCGCATCATGAGCAAAAGCGCCTCGCGCACCAGCACGGCGGCAAGGAGCGCGGTGCGCGCCGACGGATCGCAGCCCGGCGCCACCTCGACCAGGTCGAAACCGGCGATCGCCATGCCGGACAACACCTCAAAGACTTCGATCATCTCCGCGCTGGTAGGGCCCCCGCATTCGGGCGTGCCCGTGCCCGGGGCATGGGCCGGATCCAGGACGTCGATATCCAGCGTGACGTAGACCGGCCGGCCCGCGATCAGGCGCGCGGCCTCGGCGGCCGCCCGTGCAAGAGCGCCGCGGCACAAAATGGTATGAGCCGCGGCATAGGCCATCTCATCCCGATCGGCAGAGCGGATCCCGATCTGAAAGATCCGGCCGTCGCCCAGGGTCTCATGGAGGAGCCGCATCACCGAGGCGTGGGACATGCGCTCGCCCAGGTAATCCGGGCGCAGATCCGCGTGGGCGTCGAATTGGACCACGCACAGATCCGGATGGCGCGCCAGGACCTCCCGCACCGCGGCGTAGGTGACGAGGTGTTCGCCGCCGAGCAATAACGGCAGCTTGCCGTCGGCCAGGATCGCGCCCACGGCCTCCCCGATCGAGCGCAGCGACTCCGCCACGTTGCCATAGGGCAGCACGAGATCGCCGGCGTCAAAGAAAGCCGCGTCCCCGTCCAGGAGGGAACGGCCCCGGTAGACGCTATACTCCTCGATGCCCTCGGAAGCCTCGCGGATCGCGGCCGGGCCGAACCTGCTCCCCGGCCTGAAAGAGGAAGTCCAGTCCATGGGGGCGCCGAACATGACCACGCGCGCCGGCCCATACTCCTCCCCGCCGGCCAGGAAAGGCGTGCGTTTTTGCCTCCGCAAAGCCGCGAACCCGCCGCTCACGGCTCCCCCGCCACCAGAGCCGCGGCGAACGGCGGCAGGGCGAACGAGGCCCGGTGCACTTCGGGGCTGTAGTACTTGCAGGCGATGCCGGGCAGGCCGCGGGGATTGAGCCAGTCCAGGTCCTCCATGGCGGCCAGGGCAAAACTCCACAAGCCGCTGGGGTACGTGGGAATGCTCGCGAGATACTGGCGGCAGAACGGGAAGACCTCCCGCAGCCGCCGGTAAGTCTCTCGGATCAGCTCCCCGTTGACAAAGGGGGACTCGGTCTGGGCGACGAGGATGCCGCGCGGGCGCAGCGCCCGCGCGGCATCTTGAAAGAATGCCCGGGCAAAGAGGCCCTCCGCGGGACCGATGGGCTCGCTCGAGTCCACGAGGATGACGTCGTACGCGCCGGGGTGTTCGCGCACGTGGGCGGCGCCATCGCCGATCGCCATGCGCAGGCGGGGATCGGCAAAACCCGAGCTCAGGGCGGGCAGGTGTTCCCTGCAGACCTCGACCACCCTGGCGTCGATCTCCGCCAGCGTCACCCGGGCCACCTCGCGGTGTTTCAAGACCTCGCGCGCGGTGCCGCCGTCGCCGCCGCCCACGATCAGAACATCCTCCGGGGCTGGGTGCAGCGCGAGCGGGACATGGGCCATCATCTCGTGGTAGACGAACTCGTCGGCCTCGGTCAGCATGACCATGCCGTCCAGGACGAGCATCCGCCCGTACTGTTCAGTCTCGATGACGGCCAGTTCCTGGTAGGGCGTGTGTTCGGCATGGATCGTCCTTTTTACCGAGAGGGACAAAGCCAGGGACTTGGTCTGTTTCTCCGTGAACCAGAGTTCCATGGGTGCCTCCAAAAAAGAGATTAGAGGTCCGAAGTCGGAGGTTGGAGGGCTGAAACGGCGACGATCCCTCCAACCTCAGTACCGGCATGAATGGCGACCAAATCTGCAGGTAGCGACCGTACTTTCGAAATCCTGGTTAATACCACAGCGCGACGGCCGCAAAGGCGCAGGCGCATTTCTCGACCTGGCACTCGGTTGACCGGACGAGGATGTTCGCGGGCGCGAGGCCGCGGGTGGCCAGGGCCTGTTCGGCCATGTAGGCCACGCGCTCCCTGGCCGCCGCCTCGCGGCAGCGGCCGGAAAACTCCATGATCACGCCGAATGAATCGGGGGCCAGACCCACGGCCACCGCCGCGGAGATATATTCGCCCGCATCCTCGCTCGTGATATGCCCATATGCGGTCGGCGTAAGCGATCCCGGGGGGATGGACAGGCGCTCGACCAACTGCGCCCCGGGCGGCAGGATGCTGCTCACCTTGAGCAGGTTGAGGTTGCCGATTCCCGCCGCCAGCAGGGCGTGATCGAAGGCGTTCAGCCTGGTCGGTCCTTCCGCGCTGGCGGCCACCAGGGTGTACTTGACGGGCGTGGGTAGCATGCGCTGGGTCCTCCTCCATTCCTGGGCTTAGCTCCCCTGATTATAACAAAAAGCCGCGCCGAAATAAACCGGGCGGATGCGGCATCCCGCGCCCGCCCGCGCCATTCTCCTTTCCCGCCGTTCCAGCTCATCCGCGATCGGCCGGCGGCCGGGAGACAATAACCTGCTCCGGCCTTCGTCAGCCCGCGGCCAGTGCCTCGGCTTCGTAGAGCCTGATGGAGACGTTCTTGGATCTCGTCGCCCAGTTGAGGCGGACGGCCTCGGCTTGGACCCCCAGGTTGAACTCCAGGCAAGGCGCGCCGCCCCGCTCCCCTTTTTGGAACGAGGCGATGTTGTCCCCGTTGACCTCGAAAGCCTTGATCCACTTGTTCCCCTGCTTATATTCGATGGTGAACGGGCAGCCGCCCCACGACATGATGAGCTTCAGGCTGGACAGGCGCGTGCGCCGCGCGAACGTAACCATCCAAAAGATTGGGGCGCTATTGCTCTTACCGGGGCCGGGGGTTTCCTCATATTCCCAATAGGTCTGGTAGTTGCCGTCCACGGCGGCCTCGGCGCGTTTCCCCGTGCCGAATGCCTTACCGCCGTTGCCCGTGAGCGCCACGTTGGCACCCGCGCCGCCGCCGGCGTCATCCCCGCCGCCCTGGCCCTTGAGATCGAAGTGCCCCTCGGGCGTGGTGGACTCGTTTCCGGCCCGGTCGTAGGCTGTAACGATGAAGTAGTATGACTGGTTGGGCTTGAGCCGCTCGAGGACCACGCGATGCTCGGTGCCGTATTGGCCGTCGGCGCGGCTGCCCTTCTCCCTGGCGTTTTCGTTGTAACGCTTTTTCTCCCTGCCGTAGCGCACCTCGCACCAGGCCGGCTCACTCGTGCGCCAGGCCAGCTCCACGGAGTCTCGATCGAGCGTCCTGATCGCGATGTCGCCGATTTTGGGCGGACTGGTGTCTAGCACGATACTGTCCGAGGCGGCCTCGGACCAGTTGCCCGCGGCGTCGCGGAAGCGCACGTAGACGGTCTTGCGCCCATCGCCGCCGGTCAGGGTGTAGTCGCGCTTTGTGCGGTAGGGCTCTTCCCGGCTCCAGTCGCGGCCGTCCGCGCTAAAGGCCATGCCCGTCACCGCGCCCTCCGCGTCGGTGGCATCGAGGCCGAGGGTGACCTGGGGATCCTTCGTGAATTCCGCGCCGTTATTGATCTTGATCCTGCCCCGCGGCGGGTTCGTGTCGCCGCCGCCCGCGGTAAAGGTGAATTCCGGCGAGGAGGCGCCGTTCCCGGCCCGGTCGACTGCCTCGATGACGGCGTAGTACAGCCGCCCCGGCTGCAGGCGCGCCAGGCGCACACGGTGCTCGCGGCCAAAGCCGCCGCCCGCCTCCTGCGGCAGGAGCGACCGGTTCTCGTCCTCGCGCTCGCCGTAACTCCGCATGGCCTGGCCGTAACGGACCACGCCAAAGGTGGGTTCGTCCGTTCGCCACGCGATCTCCACCGCGCCCTTGCCGACCTCGTTCACCGCCACGTCCCCGATCCGGGGCGAGTTGGTGTCGAGGATAATCCGGGCTTGAAAGACGGGCGACTCGTTGCCGAGGTTATCCCTGTACCTGACCTGGACCTCCTTTTCGCCGTCGCCCGGCGCGAGATCCCAGGCCCGCGTGGCCGCAAATCTTTCCCACGGGCCCCAGGAGGAACCCGCGTTTCTCAGACGCATGCCCGCGACGCCGGAGGGATCGTCGGCCCAAAGGCTCAGGCGGACGCGCGTCTTGCGGGCAAAGAGGGCGCCGTCCTCGATCCTGATGCCGCCCGTGGGGCCGTTGCGATCCGGTTCGCGCGTCACCAAGCTCTCGACGGCGCTCACGGCCGTATTACCGACCTGATCGCAGGCGGCCGC
>JBLNBS010000003.1:0-12154 GCA_050260175.1 Patescibacteria group bacterium
GAGACCGTGCTCAGGGAGGAGAGGTTCCGCTTTTGCGATCTCCTGCCGGAGGCAGGCGCGTAACCCGCGGTTTTTAGAAGCGCTGTGAAAAACCGTTCTTGGACCGATAAACACGTAAAACAGGGAACGACATCACATGATTTACATGATTAATGGGATTAACAAGATTCAAGATTAAGATCAACAATAAAGATAGTCTAATAGACAAATAATCCGTATAAATCCTGAAAATCATGTTAATCCTGTTAAATCGTTTCTAATCACGTAAAGCGATTATGCAGATTAGGCAACATACCGCTTTCATGCGATTCTATAACTCCTTGTCATCTGGAGAACGGGTTTTTCACACCGCCTTTTAGGATTTTAGACTTTTTACTCGTAAACCGTGATCCGCGACTTACGACTTTTAGGCTTTTAACTTTTGACTCGCGATCCGCGATTGAATGCTCGGGGGGGATGCGGCCACGCCGTCCGTGCTGATCGAGAACGCCCTCATCGTGACGATGAACGCGCGCCGGGAGGTCCTGGAGGGAAACCTGCTCGTCGCGGACGATCGCATCCAGGCCGTCGGCCCCGGGGCAGGAGGGGATTCACCGGCGGCGGAGAGGATCGACGCCCGGGGGCAGGTGCTCATCCCCGGTCTCGTCCAGGCGCACGTCCATCTCTGCCAGGCTCTCTTTCGCGGGCAGGCGGACGACCTCGAGCTCCTGGACTGGCTGCGGACGCGGATCTGGCCGCTCGAGGGGGCGCACGACGAGGAATCCATCTACTGGTCCGCCCTCCTGGGGATAGGCGAGCTTTTTCGCGGCGGCACCACCTCCGTCATCGACATGGAGACGGTCCACCACACCGCCTCGGCCTTTGCCGCCATCGGCGAGGCGGGGCTGCGGGCCCTGAGCGGCAAGTGTCTGATGGACCACGATGCCGGAGCGGGCGTGCCCGCGGCCCTGCTCGAGGACACCGAGACCGCCCTCAGGGAAAGCCTCGCCCTGCTCGAGAACTGGCACGGCAGATTTGGCGGGCGGCTGCGGTACGCCTTTACCCCCAGGTTTGCCGTCTCCTGCTCGGAGGGCCTCTTGCGGCGGGTGGGGGAGCTGTCCCGCGCGCACGGGGTCAGGATCCACACCCACGCCGCCGAGAGCCGGGGCGAAACCGAACTCGTGGAGCGGGAAAGGAAGATGCGGAACGTGGCCTATCTCGACCGCCTGGGGTTGGCCACCGAGAACCTGATCCTGGCACACTGCATCTGGCTCGACGATGAGGAAATGGGGATCATCCGGGAAAAAGGCGTGAAAGTGGCGCACTGCCCCTCGAGCAACCTGAAGCTCGCCTCGGGAACCGCCCGCGTCGCGGAGATGCTCGAGCGGGGGATCGAGGTCGCGCTCGGGGCCGACGGCGCGCCCTGCAACAACAACCTGGACCAGTTCACCGAGATGCGCACGGCGGCCCTCGTGCAAAAGCTGGTCCGGGGGCCGCGGGCCCTGCCGGCGCGGCAAGTCTTTGAGCTGGCGACCCTGGGCGGCGCCGCGGCGATGGGCCAGACGGCGGAGATCGGCTCGCTCGAGCCCGGCAAGAAAGCCGACCTGGCCCTCGTGGACCTGCGCAAGCTCCACTGCTCCCCCCTGGCGGGGGGCGACATCTACGCCCAACTGGTTTACCAGGCGAGGAGTGCGGATGTGACCCTGACCATGGTGGACGGGAGGATCGTCTACCGTGACGGCCGGCTCACCACCATCGACGAGGCCGGGGTCCTGCGCGAGGCCGAACGGCAGATCGAGCGGGTTTACGCGCGCGCGGGGCTGGCCATGGGCGGGGATAGATCTCGTTGACGCTTCAGATCTCCGGACCACACCTCCCGGTAGCGGCTTGTTCCCGGCGCATGGCCGTACGCGCGGCCGTACCTCCCGACCATGCGCCCGGCGCGCAGCCGGCCGCAATCCCCGGATGATCACCATTTCGATGGGGAGAAACCAGCCCCGGGCCCGGCGGCTAGACTGAGCGGCGAGAGGTTCGGGGAGGCGGCCCGTTTGCGCCAGGCGCAAGACCTGGCGGCACACCGTAGATCAAATACGAAGATAACAGCCGCATCCGCGAGCAACGCGAAGCCTCCTGCCTGTCTATTCCAGACGAGCATGATCGTTGCCAGCAATTTGTTATTGCCAAGTGTAGATGATCTCCATATAATTTATTTGGATGGATGATCTGGAATCGGTTCCATAAATGGGGTGCACTGCCATAGCCGGGATGACCATCCACGACCTCGCCCGCAAGATCGGCGTCGCGCCGAGCACCGTCTCCAGGGCGCTCAACGACAGCGGCTATGTCAGCGCCGACCTAAAGGAAAGGATAATTCGCACCGCCGCACAGATGAACTATCGTCCAAACAGGACGGCGCGAAGCCTGCGGACGCGGCGGACCCACATTATCGCCCTTGGCATCCCCGATATCCTCAATCCGTTCTACCCGGAACTGGCGCGCGGCGTCCAGGATGCCGCCGAGGGAGCCGGGTATACGGTCATCCTCTACAACACCGACGGCCTACTGGAAAAAGAAACCAAGCTGATTCAGACCGCGCTGGAAAACCGCTTTGACGGTCTGATCTTTTTCCCTTTCGCGATTGAACCCGCCCAGTTCAAGATCCTGTTGCAGCAACGCATCCCCCTCGTCCTCTTTGACAGCCGGCCCGACGTAGCGGATACCGACGTGATCATCACGGATGACTTCATGGGCGCCCGTTACGCGGTGGAGCATCTGATCGGTCTGGGGCACAGGCGTATCGGATTCATCGGGGGGGCGCCTTTCAACGCCCTCGAGCGGAGGCTTCAGGGATACCTCTCCATATTGGCGGGATACGCGATCCCCGAGGACAAACGGTTGATCTACATCGGAGAGAATGTGCACGGCAGCGGCCGAGCGGGCATCGAAGCCTTTTTGAGCCTGGACGAGCCCCCCACGGCCATCTTTGCCGCCAACGACATGATCGCCATCGAGGCGATCATCGCCGCAGCCAAGCACGGGCGGGCGGTGCCCGAGGAACTGTCGGTGATCGGTTTTGATGACATTGGGGCGGCTCAGACGGCCGTGCCCCAGCTCTCGACCATCGCCCAACCCAAATACGAAATGGGAAGGACAGCCGCGGACCTGCTGATCAGCCGCATCAAGGGGATCGGGCCAAGGGACTACAAAAGATTAGTCGTCGACCCCACCCTAATCGTCCGGCAATCCACGGCGGGAGCGGATTGAGGACCGCGAACCGCATTGGCCGTTCGGTCCCGCGCCATACGGAGGTGATGCGAAGGGACTTCAAGCGAAGCTCCAGGATTGGATGAGTATGATAAGGAGGTCGTGTCGACAATGCGCAAGCATGTCACCCGTTTGTGCCTGGTTCTCCTGATCGCGATCCCGTTGGTACTGTCGATCGTCACCATGTCCGGCGCGGCACAAAAAGTCACGTTGAAGATGTGGAATACCGCCGAGGCATTGGCCAATCCGCTGACCGAGAAGTATATCAAGGATTTCGAGCAGAAATACCCCGAGGTCAAGGTGGAGTTCTTTACCTATCCCTGGCAGGAGCTCCGCTCCAAGCTGCTGGCGGCTTATGCCGCGGGCACGGCGCCGGACATCCTCCAGCTGGATACGCCGTGGCTGCCCGAGTTCACCGAGGCCGGCCTGCTCGACCCCGCGCCCAAGGCTGTGGTCAACGATCTGAACACCAAGTTCTTCCCAGTCGCGAAACACCTCGTCTCCTTCAACAAGGTCGCCTACGGGTACCCCTGGTGGGTCTTTACCAACGCCCTGATCTACAACAAGGCACTTTTTAGGGAAGCGGGCCTCGATCCTAACAAGCCGCCCAAGACCTGGGCTCAACTTGAAGAGACCGCCAAGAAGCTCACCAAGTATGACGCGGCAAAGAAAATCGTCCAGCCCGGCTTCCTCATTAACCCCCGGTTGCTCCATTTCACCGATTATCTCTACAACAACGGCGGCGCCATCGTCGGGGAGAACACCCAGGGTATTCCCAAGAAACCGATCAAGAGCACCTTCAATACACCCGCCACCGTCAAGGCGCTGGAGTTCCTGAACAGGCTCTACAATGTGGACCGGGTCGGCAGCACCGAGTTTACAGCAAATATGTACGAGGCCTTCCAGAAGGGCCAGGTGGGCATGCTCATCGAGGCCCAGTGGCTCATCCCCTGGACCAAGTCGGCCGCACCCAACCTGGAGTTCGGGATCGCGCCGATCCCGACGCCCACCGGCAAGAATCCACAAGTCCGGGCCGATGCCTGGATCATGGTCGTGAACAAGAGGTCCGAGAAAAAGGTCAAGGAATACGCCTGGAAATTCATGCAGCAGTATATCAGCACCAGCCAGGGCGAGATGCTGAAGTGCGCCCTCTCCGTGCCGACGCGCAGGGATGTCAGTGCACGCAAGGATCTCGACTGGATCGAGAAATTCTACGTCAACTACCTCCAGGGTGTCACGCGCTGCAAGCCCTTTGTCAAGCAGGCCGAGGAGTTCGACCGCCGCGTCGAGCCCATCCTGCTCCGGATGTACCGCGGCGAGCTGAGTCCAAAGGAGACGGCGCGCTTGGCCGAGATGGAGATCAACGCGGTTCTGGCCGGCGACTAATCGCAAACGAGGCAAAGGCGGCGGGGCGGCAGCGGTAGCCGCCGCGCCCCGCCGCGTTCTTGAGGAGGACCGCGCTATGTCACTGCCAACGGCCATTGCGTCTAGACCAACTCGCCAACCGGGAAAACGCGGCAGGCAGCCGTACAGCCCGGCTACTCCTTACTTATTCCTGGCGCCGGCCATGCTCTATTTCGCCGTGATCTGCTACACCGCCTTGGGCTCAACGATCTACCTGAGTTTTCACAAATGGGATATCCTGAGCATCAGCAAGGACTTCGTGGGCCTCGGCAACTATACAGCCCTTCTCAGAGACTCGATCTTTCTCACCTCGGTTAGGAACACGTTTCTGTTCGTCCTCTACTCCGTGGGCATCGGGGTTCCCCTCGCACTTTTACTCGCCATGGGGGCAAACGCGCTTTGGACGCCGTTTAAGCTCTTCGTACGCGGCGTCTTCTTCATCCCGCTGGTCTGCTCGATGGTGGCGGTCGGCCTGATCTGGGTCTGGCTGTACGAGCCGATGAACGGCCTGATCAACCTGCTTTTGCGGGCGGTGCATCTGCCGGCGGTCAATTGGTTGACGGATCCCAAGACGGCGCTTTTCTCCATCGTCATCACGAACATCTGGAAAAACGTGGGCTACAACATGATCATCTTCCTCGCGGGACTGCAGGGGATCCCCGGGATCTATTACGAGGCGGCGCAGATCGACGGGGCGAACAAACTGCAACTCTTCCGACTCGTCACGCTGCCGCTTTTGGCGCGGACCCTGGAGTTCGTCTTTATTACCAGCATGATCGGGGCTTTTCAGGTCTTCACGGAGGTGTTCATCATGACATCCCGTGTCGGCCAGGCACCGGGCGGGCCGATCTACTCCACGCGCACGATCGTGATCCACATCTATGAGACGGCCTTCACCTTTCTCAAGATGGGCCGGGCGTCCGCCGCAGCCACGCTTTTTCTCTTCGTGATCCTGGCGCTCAGCGTCTTGCAGCTCAAGCTCTTCCGGCGCGGGCACATCGGCTACTGATGGGCGGATGCAACATAGGAGTGGTTTTACCACCGTGTCGATACAAAACGATCACGCAGCGAGGTGTTCGCGATCGTGGAAAAGAACTCAATCCGTCACGCGGTGCGGCTCCGGTTATCCCGGTCGTTATTGACGCTCGTCTTCTTGGCGCTCAGTTTCGCCATGCTCTTGCCGTTCATCTGGATGGTGTCCACGGCTTTCAAGCCCGACGACCAGGTGCTCACCGTGATTCCCCAGCTGATCCCCAAGAAGTTTACGATTCAGGCTTTTGTCCTCGCCTGGACCAATGTTGACTTTCCCCATCTCTACGCTAACAGCCTGATCATCGCCGTCATCAGCACAATAGCGACGCTGGCCGTTTGCTCCACGGCCGGTTTCGCCTTTGCCAAATACCAGTTCAGGCTCAAGGAAATATGCTTCGTCCTCATCCTCTGCACAATGATGATTCCCTTTCAAGTGACCATGATCCCGCTCTACCTCATCGTCTCCAAGCTGCACTGGCAGAACACATACCAGGGAGTGCTCTTTCCACAGTTGGCTTCCGCCTTCGGCGTCTTCCTCATGCGGCAGTTCATGGAGACCGTGCCCACGGAGCTCATGGAAGCGGCGCGGATCGACGGGGCATCGGAGTTTAAAATCTTCCGCCGGATCATGCTGCCCCTGATCAAACCCGTCATAGCGACACTCGGGCTGTTCACGTTCATGTGGAGCTGGGATTCATTCCTCTGGCCGCTCATCGTGATCGATTCTGCGGCCAAGCGCACCGTCCCGCTGGGCATCGCCATGGTGACGCAGATGGCCGGGCAGAGGGTGCTCTACAATCAGCTCATGGCCATTTCGATCTTTGGGATGGTGCCGGTGTTGATCGTCTTCATGCTCCTGCAGAGGCACTTCGTCCAAGGGGTAGTGATGAGCGGTCTCAAGGGCTGATCCGCACCTCGCCGGCCATCTCTCACGGAGGAGGCAATCCATTGTCCGGGTATACAGAGAAAAAACTGCCGATCCTGCTCGACACCGACATCGGCTCGGATATCGACGACGCACTCTGCCTGGCTTATCTGCTGAAACAACCGGCCTGCGAGCTTTTGGGGATCACCACTGTCAGCGGCGAGCCCGAAAAGCGCGCCATGCTGGCCGACGCGATCTGCCGCTGGGCCGGGCGAACCGACATCCCCATCCGGCCGGGCGCGGCCCGTCCTCTGCTCGGGGAATCACGGCAGCCCGCGGTGCCCCAGGCGGCCGTCCTCGGCAACTGGCGCCACCGGGAGGATTTCCCAAACCACGACGCTGTGCGTTTCCTGCGCGAGACGATCCGCTCCAGGCCGCACGAGGTGACGCTGTTGGCCATCGGCCCGCTCACCAACGTCGCGTTGCTTTTCGCCGTGGATCCGGAGATACCCGGCTTGCTCAAGCAACTGGTGATGATGTGCGGGAGTCTCAACGGCCTGGAATGGAACGCGCTGGTCGATCCCGTAGCCTGCGCCATGGTCTTTCAGGCGGACGCCGCCGCCCACCTGACCGTGCCCCTGGATGTGACCACCCGGTGCGTACTCCCGGGCGAACGGGCCAGAGCCGAGATCCGGGGCGGGGTGCTGGATCCGGTGGCTGAGATGAGCGCGATCTGGCTGCGGGAACGCGACAGTATCGTCTTTCACGATCCGCTCGCCGCGGCGCTAGTCTTTGCCCCCGAGCTCTGCCGGTACGCCCAGGGCAGGATCACCGTCGAGCTGCAGAGCACGCGGCTGGCCGGGTTCACCCACTGGGATCCCGCCGGCGGGGTAGGGCCGCACCGGGTTGCTTGCAGCGTCGAGGCGGAGGGCTTTTTCGACCATTATTTCCGGACGGTCCGGGACTAGGAGGCTTTTGGCCTTGGACAACCGCACGCGGATTCGCCGCACCATCCTGGGTGAACCGGTGGACCGGCCGCCCTTCTTTTTCTTCTTTCCCCCCTGGCCGGAGACGATCCGGCGTTGGCGGCGCGAGGGCCTGCCGGTGGACGTCCCCTGGGACGCTGGATTCGGTTTCGACGCCGGGTTTACGCGCGTGCCCGTCAATATCGGCTTTTACCCCCCGTTCACAGCCGAGGTGCTCGAGGAGAAGGGCGATACTTATATCTACCGTGATGAGCTGGGCGTGATCAAAGAGGGGCGCAAGGACGACGCTTCCGTCCCCATCTACCGGCAGCATCCCGTGACCGATCCGCGCGACTGGGAGCGGCTGAAGAGCGAGCGCCTAAACCCGGACGATCAAGGACGCTTTCCGGCCGATCTGGCAGCCGTGAGCGCCGCCTTGAACGGAGGCCCCGCCGCCGTTTTGGTGGGAGACTTTCCGTACGGCCTCTTCGGCACCTGCCGCGAATTGCTCGGCGTGGAGAATTTCCTCGTCTCGTTCCATACCCAGCCCGGGTTGATCGCGGACATGATGGATTACCTCACCAGTTTCTGGCTGCGCTTGTACGCCCGGATCCTGATGCATTTCCGGTTGGACGCCATCCATATCTGGGAGGACATGTCCGGCAAGACCGGCTCTCTGATCTCCCCGGCGATGATCCGCCGGTTCATGCTCCCGAATTACCGGCGGATTACCGCCTTTGCCCGCGAGCACGACATCCCCGTCGTTTCGGTCGATACCGACGGGGACTGCCGCGAGCTGATCCCCCTTTTCATCGAGGGCGGGATCAATCTCGTCTTTCCGTTCGAGGTCGCGGCGGGCTGTGACATCCTCGCATACAGACGTCTGTATCCCGGCCTGGGGATCATGGGAGGCATCGATAAACGGGCAGTGGCGCGCGGGCCGGAGGCCATCGACCGCGAGCTGGAGCGGATCTCGCCCATGTTCGTGCACGGCCGGTATATCGCGGCTCTCGATCATCTCGTCCCCCCGGACATCTCCTGGGATCATTTCTGCTATTTCGTCCATCGTCTGAGGGAGATCATCTTTGCGTAACAGGAGGTAACAGCCATGACCTCACGGACGACGATCGACCGGCTGCTGAGGGGGGCGAAAGCGGAACGCATCGGCCTTTTTGACCGGATGTGGCATGAAACGCTTGCTAGATGGATGGGCGAAGGTTATCCCACGGTGCGCGGTGAAGATGGGGCGGAGCAACCGGTTGATCCCATCGACCATTTCGGCTTTGACATGTGCCTGGTCGGAGGATGGTTTGATATCCTGCCGCTGCGCGGTGTCGAGGAGACGGTAGCCGAGACGGACGAATGGGTGGCCAGGCGGAACGGAGCGGGAGCGGTACTCAAGTACTGGAAACACCGGTCCGGCACGCCCGAGCACCTCGAGTTCCGCATGACCAGCAGGGAGATCTGGGAGCGCGACTACCGCCCCCATGTCCTGCGGGTTGATCGGGAGCGGCTCGATATCGAGGGTAATGCCCGCGAATTGGCGCGCCGTAGGGAACAGGGACTTTGGACGTATTACGAGCATTACTTCGTCTGGGAGAACATGCGGCAGAGCATGGGCGACGTCTGCATGTACGAAAGTCTGCTCCTCGATCCCGGGTGGATCCGCGATTATAACCAGGTTTACACGGACTTCTTCAAGGCCCATTACGCGCTGCTCTTTGCCGAGGCCGGCTTCCCAGACGGGATCTGGGTCTCGGACGACCTCGGGTACAGTAACGGGCTGTTTTGCTCACCGCGGGTCCTGGCGGACCTGATCTTTCCCTACTACCGTGAGCTCGTCGATTTTTTCCACGCCCATGGTCTCCCCGTGATCTTCCATTCCTGCGGAGGGGTGGAGGAAGCCCTGCCGCTGATCGTGGAGGCCGGTTTCGACGGGCTCAATCCCCTGGAAGTCAAGGCCGGCTGCGATCCGCTGCGCTTTGCCGCCAAATACGGCGACAAGCTGGTCTTTACCGGCGGGTTCGATGTGCGCATCCTCGAGTCGGGCGACAGGCCAGCGATCGAACGCGAGGTGACGAGGCTGACCGAGGGGATGAAAGACCTGGGGGCGCGCTATGTCTTTGGCTCGGACCATTCGATCTCCCCCCGTGTCGCCTACGCAGACTTCCTCTTCGCCCTGGATGTCTTCCGGGAACACATGGCCTATTGAAGCGGCGGGAAGCACGACGCCAAGTCGGGTATCCGTCGTTACGCTAGAATGATGGGTATATCCTCCCCTCGACGGGGGAGGTTTTTTTACCATCCGTCCCCGTCAAAAGATCCTTGATCTCAATCCGCCATTATATCCAGGATATAGTGGCGGTCGCGCTGGACGAGGCGCCCACGACCGCCGGCGTTTATTATTTTCAAGAAACGTGAACGGGTCACACCGAGCGAGTATCGGAGAGGGGTCGTGAGCCGGGCGTCCGGAGCAATGGCAGGAGATGCACAAAGCATGCCGGAATATCTTCAGGAATAACTGTCTCAGCCACCGGGGGTGCTGATGGAATGCCGGGTTCCGCAGATCACACGCGGGGGATCCCGCATCTCCGACAGACGCACGGCTCGACGCAGCTCATCGTGGACGGCCGCCCCTTCATCATCCTGGGCGGCGAGGTGCACAATTCAAGCGCCTCCAGCCTCGCGTACATGGAGCCGGTCTGGGAGAGGATCGCCCGTCTCAACTGCAACGCGGCCCTCGTTCCGGTCTACTGGGAGCTGCTCGAGCCCGCCGAGGGCCGGTACGATTTCAACCTCGTCGACGGGCTCCTCGCCAGGGCGCGGGAGCACGGCCTGCGTCTGGTCCTCCTCTGGTTCGGCACCTGGAAGAACGCCCTCTCGAGCTACACCCCGGCCTGGGTCAAGACGGATCCGCGCCGGTTCCCCCGGGCGGAGATCGCCCCGGGGCGGGCCGGCCATGCGGTCTCCAGCCTCTCCGCCGAGGCCCGCCTGGCGGACGCGCGCGCCTTTGGCGCGCTCATGCGCCATCTCCGGGAGATGGACGGCGAGGAGCATACTGTCGTGGCGGTCCAGGTGGAGAACGAGGCGGGGCTGCTCGGCGCTTCACGCGATCGTTCGCCCGCGGCCGAGGAGGCCTTTGCCGGCCATGTGCCTCAGGAGCTTCTTTCGTACCTCGCCGCGCATGAAGATGAACTGGCCGAAGAGCTGAAGGCGGCCCGGGAGGACGCGGGGCGCGGGACCGGGGGAAGTTGGCGCCAAGTCTTCGGCCCCGCGGCCGACGAGGCCTTTATGGCCTGGCACGTGGCGCGTTACATCGACGCGGTGGCGGCGGCGGGAAAAGCCGAATACCCGCTCCCCATGTACGTCAACGCCTGGCTCGTCCAGTACCCCGGGGAGCCGCCGGGCTCCTACCCCAGCGGCGGCCCGGTCTCGCGCATGTTCGACGTCTGGCGGTGCGCCGCGCCGCACATCGACTTTTTCGCGCCCGACATCTACCTCGACGATTTCGCCGGGGTCTGCGCCTCCTACACCAGGGCCGGCAACCCGCTCTTCATCCCCGAGGCCCGGCGCGACGCGAGCGCCGCGGCCAACGTCTTCTACGCCCTGGGCCGGCACGGCGCGCTCTGCTTCTCCCCCTTCGGCATCGAGGATCTCGCCTGCGGCCAGGACCTTTCAGACGGCGGAGCCGGGGAGATGCTGGCTGGGAGCTACCGCTTGCTCGCCGGGATGCTGCCCCTGATCGCGGCCCACCAGGGCACCGGCCGCATGACCGGCCTGCTCCGGGGGGAGGCCGAGGCGCGCCTCGTCGAGCTTGGGGGATACCGGTTGCTGGTCCGGTTCGGCGCCTTGGGCCGGGACAGTGCCGCTCCAGGCGGGGGTCTCGTCATCTCCCCGGCCGACGGGCGATACATCATCGCCGGCCACGGCTTCGAGGTGGAGTTCCTGCCGCCGGGCGGTTCAGATGCCGGCCTCGATTTCCTCCGGGTCGAGGAAGGGACATACCTCGAGGGCCGCTGGTCCCCCGGGCGCAGGCTGAACGGCGACGAGGGCGCCGCTTGGGAGGGGCGATGCAGGGTGCGGCTGGGTAAGGAGCCGGGAGCCCTGGAGGTGGAGCTGTATACGTTCTAGATCTCAGAGAGGAAAAGCCGTCCATGAAACGCATAGTCCGAGCATATCGCGATATATTGACGATCATGTTTGCCGAAGCGCCGCTGATGGTTATGGGCGTGTTCGCAGCGGCATTGCTGTATGGTGCAATCAATTCCGCAAGCGTATGGCTTAACGGGCGTGTGTTCGACACGGCGCTTGGCATAGCGCGGGGCGTGATGGCGTTTGGCGCTATCATACCATATCTGGTTGCCTTTATATTCGTCGGAGTTTTGCCAATATTACTGAACGACCTGTTCATATATTCGTATGTCGAGGCACGCGCCCAACTCATTCTGCGGTCGTCGTACAAAGGTAAAATGATACAAAAACTAAAGCGGCTGAAGTATGAGCATATTGAAAGTGAACAGTCGGCTGAAATCATTGATAAAGCATATAACCGCGTCGAGAACGCGGTGCGACACCTGTTCCCGATGTACCTTGTGAATGTGTGTGCTTCGCTGACCGGATCGCTCGGTTTGCTCTATTTGTTTGC
>JBLNBS010000004.1:0-5940 GCA_050260175.1 Patescibacteria group bacterium
GGGCGGATCGACTTTTTGCACATCGCCGACGACTACGCCACCCAGCGGGGATTGCTCATGAGCCTCGCCATGTGGCGGGAGTTCTTCAGGGAACCCACGCGGCGGCTTGTTGAGATGGCCCACGCCTTCGGCGCCAAGGTTCTGTTTCACTGCTGCGGCGCGGTTCACGACCTGATCCCGGAGCTGATCGAACTGGGCATCGAGGTGCTGGATCCCGTGCAGACCTCCGCCTGCGGCATGGAACCGGCGCGGCTCAAGGAGGAGTTCGGCCGCTCCTTGGCTTTCCACGGCGGCGTGAATACCCAGCACACGCTCCCCCACGGCACGGTCGAGGATGTGCGCCGGGAGGTGTTCCGGCTCCGCGAGACGCTGGGTCGCGGGGGAGGATACATCATGGCTCCATGCCACTTGATCCAGTCGGATGTGCCGCTCGAAAACATCCTGGCGTTGTACGAAGCGGCACGCACGTAAACGAGGAACCGATCGGAAAAAGAGGGAAGGACTCGACGTGGACCGATTCAATCCCCGCCGGATTCCCGATCGTCTCGGAGGCCGACGACCTGGCCACCCAGTAGAGTAGAAGTTTTCACACCGCTCTTAATATCTCCGCCTCTTCACCGAGGCGGGGATCATCATCTCCTCCCGGTACTTGGCCACTGTGCGCCGCGAGACGGCGATGCCCTCTTTTTGCAAGGCCGACGCCAGCTCCTGGTCGCTCAGGGGAGCGGCCGCGCTTTCGTGGGCGATCCTCTCGCCGATCAGGCGTTTGACCCGTCCGGGCGAGGCGGCTCCGCCGTCCGCTGTGCCGAGGCCCGGTCCGAACAGGGCGCTGAAACTGAAAAGCCCGTGGGGCGTGTCAACATACTTGCCCGCCAGGGCGCGGCTGACGGTTGATTCGTGCAGGCCCACCGCCTGCGCCACTTCCCGCAGGGTGAGGGGGCGTAAGCCGCCGGGGCCGTGCGCCATGAAATCCCGCTGCAGCGCCACGACAGCCTCGGTGATCCTGAAAAGCGTCTGCCGGCGTTCTTCGACGGCCTTGATGAGCCGCAGGGCGGAGCGAAGGTTTTCGCGCAGGAAATCCAGGGCCTGCCTGTCCAGCCTCTCACCCTCGGCCAGCATACGGCGGTAGGAGGGGCTGATGCGCAGGCGGGTACCGGGGGAGTCGTTGACGATGACGGCATAGTCGCGGCCGGTTTCCTTGACGGTCACGTCCGGCTGGACGTAGCCGGGGTCTTCGCGGCTGTAATTACGGCCGGGTTTGGGATCGAGGCGCCTGATGAGATCGACGGCCTGCTGGACCGAGGCGGCGGGCCGTTTCAGCACGCCGGCCAGCCGGGCCGTTCCTCCCGCCGCCAGTTCGGGCAGGCGATCCTGGATGATGGCCACAGCGAGCGACTGTATCTCCCTTCCCGCCTGAGAAACCGCGGGTGCATTGCCATACTTCAATTGGAGGATCAGGCATTCCCGCAAGTCCCGCGCTCCCACCCCCGGCGGTTCGAATCCCTGGATCAGCGCCACGGCTTCCCGGATCTCGCCTGCTTTGGCGCCCAGTAAAGCGGCTGCCTCTTCGCATCCGCATCTGAGATATCCATCCTCGTCGATCTCGCCGATTAGGTACTCCGCCAGGCGCTGCAGCGCCGGCGGGTATTTGCCGAGATGCAACTGGGAGAGCAGGTGGTCCTGGAGCGTGACTGCGGAGGCCGCCAGGTTTTCATAAGTTTGCCCGGCGGAACCTTGCATCTCCCGGGCTATCCAGGCCGGAGAGTCGTCGGGTAAAAGTTCGTCCATCACGGTTTCCTGTGCGTCCCGCGCCGCCTCGTTATCCTCTTCCCCCCAGGCGCCGTCGTCGTCCTCTCCCGCCTCGGCCCCCTCCACATCACCCTCCACCTGCTCGAGCAGGCAGTTCTCCAGGAGGCTACGGGCCAGAAAGGTTTGAAGCTCGGCGGCGGGCATGCGGAGCACGGCGAGGGACTGGCGCATGGCGGGAGTCATGGCCAGGTTCTGCGTTTGATTGAGGGATTGCACGCGGTCCGGCCTCATGCTGGATCATATTCTACCGGCCCCGGACGACTCCTGCCGGGCGCCGCGGGCGTAAAGGCGGTCATCGCCGGCAGGAGACCGGTTCCAACCCGAGAAGAATCATATGGTCTGCGAACGGACCGATACGGCCTTACTTCCTGCCGCGGATTTGTGGAAAGCAGGTGAGGCGCGTGCCCGGCGGGTTTGAACCGGAGATGCAGGAGCATGAGCTTTGCCCGAAGCCCGCCGCGCCTTTTACGCCGGCAGGCGGCCAGGGGTCCGAAGCAGCCTCTGCCGCCGTCCGGGTGGCCAAAGCCGCGGGTGGAAAGGGTGCCCGCGAGATCCGGGTTACAGCCATCCTCGCCCTGGCCGCGCTGGCCGTGGCCTGTGCCCCGCTCCATGCCGCGCCGGCCGGGGGTCTCGCCGCCGGGCCCTGCCTCCGCGACGTGACGGAGACCACGGCCACGATCGTCTGGGAGACGGCGCGGCCGGCCCCCGGCACCCTCCGTTACGGCGCCACGCCGGAATCCTGCGATCGTGCCGTCACTCTCCCCCCGGCCAGGCTGCAGCGGGCAGTGATCCGCGGCCTCCGGCCGGGTTCGCTCTACTTTTACCGCGTGGACGCCGGGGGGAGCGGCACGCCGGCGGGCGACCCGTCCTATTCCTTTCGCACGCGCGCAAGGGGCGCCGCGCCGTTCGAGTTCGCGGTCATCGGCGAGGCGGGCGCCGGGCCGGGCCAAGGGATGGGGCGCACCTCGTTCGGCGGCTGGATCCTCGCGCACACCACTCCCGCGTTCGCGGCCGTGCTCGACTGCCCGGCCGGGGAAGGGCGCGAGGATTGGCGGCGGTTCCTCCGCTTGGAGGAGGGCCTGTCGCGGAGCGTGCCGGTCTACGCCGTGCCCGGCGGCGGGCCGGGCCGGGATCTCTTTTTCGCGTACTACGCGGCGCCGCGGCGGACGGCGTGGCGCTCCTTCGACCTGGAGGGCTGCCACTTCATCTTCCTGGACATCCCGCGGGGGCGGCAATATGGCAAAAGCGGCGCGTTCAATCTCGGGGAGGCGCAATGGGCCTGGCTCCAGGCGGATCTTCGCGCCCAGGCCAAGCAGAAACCCCATTTCACGATGGTCTTTTTCCAGGCCCCTGTCAATGATCCGGACAGTGCGGCCGGGCGGGAGCTTTTAGCCTCCCTCCATCCTCTCTTCCGCCGCCACGGCGTGGACCTGGTCTTCGACGCGGCCCCGGGTTTTGGCCGGGCCGTACGTGACGGCCTTTTTTATATCGCGGCCGGCGGCGCCGGGAGCGGGCGGAGCCCGGGGGCGGCAAAGACCGGCGCTGACACCGGCTTGCCGTATTTTCTCAGAGTCGGCGTGAGTTACCCCGTGGCCGTGGTGGAGGCAGTCGGGACGGACGGCCGCGTCCTGGACGCGTACGCCTATTGGGCCCCCGAGCGTGGGCACGGCGCGGCGCGCCTGAATACGTCCAGATACGGGGGGGTTATGGTTCCGCCCCCGGGCGGCGTCCTGGTCGAGGTCTATTCCCTGCCGGGTTGCGGCTACTGCCACGAACTGATGGCGCGGGAACTGCCCCGGCTGGCCGGGGCGACAAAGACGAGGCTCCTGGTGGTGGAGCGGCCTCTGGACGATCCAGGGAACCTGGAGGATTTTACCACCCGCGAACGCGCGGCGGGCCGGGCCGGGCTCGGGCTGCCGGCCGTGGCGGTCGGGCGGACGCTCGTCGCCGGGCAAAAGGAGATCCGCTTGCGTCTGCGGGGAGCCATAGAGGCGGCGGCGCGGGACCGCCGGGCCGCTGAACCATCCAAAGCGTGGGCGGGCGGCGGGGCGCTCGTGGCGGCGCGTTTCGCCTCGTTCAGGTTCCTGCCGGTCGTGGCCGCGGGCCTCCTGGACGGGATAAACCCATGCGCCTTTTCCACCATCGTCTTTCTCCTGTCCTACCTGATCTACCTCGGACGCAGGCGCGGCGAGATCCTCACCGCCGGCATTTTCTTTACGTGTGGGGTATTCCTCAGCTACACGGCTCTCGGTCTCGGCTTGTCCAGGATCCTGCGGCACGCCTCTTTTTACCGCCCGATCGCGGAGGCGGCGAGGTACATCACCCTCGCGTTCGCGCTGGTCCTGGGCGTCTTGAACCTGCGGGACTATTTCCTCTGCCGCCGGGGCAGACCGGGGGAGATGGGCCTGCAGTTGCCCGTCTTTCTCAAGCGGCGCATCCATGCCCGGGTGCGGGCGGGCACGAGGCGGCCCCGGCTCGCCCTCAGCTCGCTCTGCCTGGGGTTCGCGGTCTCCCTCTTTGAGCTCGCCTGCACGGGCCAGGTCTACCTGCCGGCCATCGTCTACATGCTGCGCGCGGACGCGGGTGGGGCCAGGGCCGTCGGCCTCCTCGTCGCATACAACCTGGCCTTTGTCCTCCCGCTCGCGCTGGTCTTTGTCCTCGCTTACCGGGGGCTCACCGCCCAGCCGCTGGCCGCCTTCTTTGCCCGGCGGATCGGCGCGGTCAAGCTGGCCACGGCCCTGCTCCTCTTCGGCCTCGGCGCGCTCGTCTTCTTCGCGTGAAACCGGGTTTCGCAAGCACCCGGGTTGACACCGCACCGGGCGGCCGTTATAATAGTACTTGCCGCTGGGGGATCGTCTAGTGGTAGGACAGCGGGTTCTGGCCCCGCCAGCGAGGGTTCGAGTCCTTCTCCCCCAGCCAGTTTTGAAGCGGCCCCGTCGTCTAGAGGCCTAGGACACCGCCCTCTCACGGCGGAGACACGGATTCGAATTCCGTCGGGGCTACCAAACGTCTTCGTCATCCTTGCGGGCCTCGGCGCGCTACTCGGGGCCTTCCTCGGGCGCGAATAGCAGCGTCATACTACGCATGGGCGCAGAGGAAAACAAAACCGGTTCCAACCCGGGATTCTTTTCCGTCTTTCTCCGCGCCTTGGCGCCTCTGCGGGATAAAGTAGTTTTGACAGTCCTGTTATAGAACGAATGCTAAACGAATGCTAAGAGAAAGGCGCCGCTTGCCGGCGCCTTTTTCGTGATCGGGATGACGGCGATCCGCAGGTCACGTCCTGGGCTACTTGCACTCCGCCCAGGCTTCCTCGCCGTCGAAATAGAGGATGATCTTGGCCGTCTGCTTGAGATTGATCTTTTCAAAAGTGATCTCGGTGCCCTCGGAGTCCACGACCATGATGTCCCAGAATGTCTCGGAGCGGCTGTCAAAGGTGATGTTGAGGCTCTCGCCGTCTTTGAATACATCGCCTTGAAGCATCTCCGACTCCCAGTCGTCCGAGTCGGTCGGGGCGATGTAGAGCTTGTAGATATCCACGCCGGTCTTGTTGACGAGGGTAAAATCCTGGCTGCCCGCCAGGGCTGGGAGGGAGATGGCGGCGGCCAGCAAAATGATGAGAGTGAGCAGCGCGGCAAGACGTTTCACGGCAAAGCACTTCCTTCCCAGATATCCCTCCGTCTGCTTGCAGGAGGTCCGAGGAGAATAATACGATACGTCGCGGCGAACTCCTTTTATCAGAGTTTCAAAAGTGAAAGCCGTGCAACAGCAACTATGGCGGCTTTGGCATATGCCAGGACACAAACCCAGCTTTCCACTTCATACGCGCAAAATCCGCAGATCTACCGCGGCACGGACACGGACGGCCTGGCCGACGCCTGGTTCTATCAGCCATTCTTGGTGGATTGCCTGGCTTCATCAGTCCACTCAATCAACCCTAAAACAATGGAGGCGCCTTCGCTTTGAGCGGAGGCGCCTCCATATCCTGGCATAATTCCTCCTATCCTGGCTGGCAGGCCTCTCCCGCGCTGCGCAGGATCGCGACGCCGCCGCGGCCGATGGCGGTGTTGATCGCCCTGATCTCGAGCGAGGAGTTGCTGGGGATCTGCTCCGGCACCACCCTGGTGCCCGCCC
>JBLNBS010000005.1:0-16776 GCA_050260175.1 Patescibacteria group bacterium
GTCTTTCGGCTTTTCCATCGGCATGCCAAAGTGCCCGCCGCCGCCGAACGGGCCTCCCCGGCGGGGACCCCCCATGGGGCCCATCAAGGGGCGCTGGCCGGATTGCCTGTGTTTGTCGTCGCTCATGTGCTCACCCTCATATCCGCGAGTTAGAACCGGTTTTGTTTTCTCTGCGCCTCTGCGTCTCTGCGCGAGAAAAGGTTTTTAGGTTTATCACATCGCTTCTAGGCCGGCTGGGTCAACTCATGCGCGTGCAGATCGCTCTCCGACAGCTGCGAAGCCACGATTTCGCGGTATAACTCGCAAGTCTCCATCAATTCCCGATGGGTTCCCATGCCGGCGATCCGGCCCTCGTTCAGGACGATGATCCGGTCTGCGTCCATCACCGTGCCCACCCTCTGGGCCACGATGATGGCCGTCGCTTCCGCGATCTCCTTTTTCAGCGCGGCCCTGAGCCTGGCGTCGGTTTTGAAATCGAGGGCGGAAAAGCTGTCGTCAAAGATGTAGATCTCGGGCTTTCTGACGAGCGCGCGGGCGATGGCTATGCGCTGCTTTTGCCCGCCCGAGACATTGGTGCCGCCCTGGGTGATCTCGTGGTCGAATCCCCCGTCCATCGCGGAGATGAACTCCATGGCCTGGGCCACCTCTGCGGCGTGCCGCACCTCCTCGTCGGTGGCGTCCTCCTTGCCGAACCTGATGTTCTTGGCGATCGAGCCCGAAAAGAGGATTGCCTTTTGCGGCACGAGGCCGATCCTGGCCCTGAGGCTTTCCTGGGTCATCTCCCGGATATCCACCCCGTCCATGAGGATGCTTCCCTGATCCACGTCGTAGAACCTGGCGATCAGGTTGACGAGCGTGGATTTGCCCGCGCCCGTGCCCCCGATGATCGCCGTGATCTCACCGGGCCTGGCGGCGAACGAGATGCCCTGGACGGCCGGTTCCTCGGCGCCGTGATACCTAAAGGCGACATTCCTGAATTCGATATAGCCCTTTTGCCCGGCGGCGTCTTTTGGCGTCGCGGCATCGCGGATGCCGGGCGGGGTGGACAGAACCTCGTTGATCCTCGCCGCGGCCGCCTGGGCGCGGGGCACCATGATGAACATGATGGAGACCATGAGCATGGAGAACATGATCTGCATGGCATACTGGGTAAAGGCTACCAGGTTGCCCATGTTCATAGCGTTTCGATCGATGCGGATGATGCCGAACCAGAGGATGGAAAGCGAGGTCAGATTCATGATCAGCATGATGACCGGCATCATAAAGGCCATGATCTTGTTGACCCTGATGTAATTGCGCGTCAGGTCCTCATTGGCCTCTTCGAACCGGGCTTTTTCGCGCTCGGTCCGGTTGAATGCCCTGATGACGCGGATGCCGATGAGTTTTTCCCGCAAGACGAGGTTGATCCGGTCGATCTTGTCCTGCATGGCACGAAAGAGCGGCATGGCCACGCGCGCCAGGGAGCAGATCGCAAGAAAAAGCACGGGCAGTGCGACCAAGAGGATCAGCGTCAGCGGCCTGTCCTTGGAGAGCGCCATGATCGTACCCCCGACGGCCATCATCGGCGCGGCGAGCATCATGCGCAGGATGATCATCGTAACCATCTGTATCTGGGTGATATCGTTCGTGGTTCGCGTGATGAGCGACGGCGTCCCCAGCTTGTCGAATTCATGCAGGGAAAACCCGGTGACGCGGGTAAAGACCTTTTCCCGCACGATCGTGCCGAGGCCCATGGCGGCCCTGGCTGAAAAAAGACTGGCGATGATGGAACAGATGGCCCCGAAGGCCGTGACCAGCAGCATCCACCCGCCGGTCCGCAGGATGAAACCGGTATCCCCCCTGACGATCCCCGTATTGACGATCTCCGACATCAGGGTGGGCAGATAGAGATCGGCCATGGACTGGACAAAAACAAGCAGCAGAACAAGGGCGATCTGAACCCGGTACGGCTTGAGGAACCGGAAAAGCTTGAGCATCAGACACCATCCCTTGGAAGAACTGTAATACACGGATACACTGTATCTAGAAGCGCTGTGAAAAACCGTTCTTGGACCGATAAACACGTAAAAACAGGAAACGATATCACATGATTTACATGATTAATGGGATTAACAAGATTTAAGATTAAGGCTAATAGACAAATAATCCGTTTAAATCCTGAAAATCATGTTAATCCTGTTAAATTGTTTCTAATCACGTAAACCATAATCTACGTTCCGGTACCTTTTTCACACCGCCTCTAAAGGACAACGACGCATACTAAATCGGCAAGGACCTTCGCTCCGCTCAGGCCCTGAGATTGGAACCGGTATGCTCCGGAGCCACGGAAGGTTGCCTGTTTCCGGGGTTGGCGCCTGTTTGGCAAAAAAACCTCAGGGTGAAGGGGAGGTTGAGCATGAAGACTCGCGGCTTGAGCTGTTGTGCGCTATTATTCATCTCTGCCGTGATCGCCCTTGGCGACGCAGCCCCAATCCTTGTCGCCCAGAGCGGCACGGTAAAGCCGATAACAGCCACGGATATCGTGCTGAAAGAAGAGACTATCGATATTCACCTATACCCGGAAAAATATTCGGTCACTGTCAACTATACTTTCGTCAATACCGGACCGGATCAAGAAGTGGTCATGGGTTTTCCCAATCGGGAGGGTGATTACCTGGCGACCATCGAGGATTTTAAAGCTTTTGACCAGGATAAGCGGCTCCAAGTTTTTCGACGTTATGATCTGGATAATCAGGAGAATGGTGAAAAAGAGTGTTATGAGTGTTTCAGGGTATCTTTCACAAAGGGCGAACACAAGAAGATCAAAAATACCTATTCGCAGATTTATCAGGAAAATGGCGGGGAGTCCAGCGAGTTAATATTGCGAGCCACGTACATCCTGAGGACCGGCGCCCTTTGGCGTGACAAGATCGGGTCCATCAAGGCCCGTATATTCTTTCACCAGATACCGCCCGAGGAGTTCCAGGATCGCGTCTGTTTTTTCAACGAAGGAGATATAAAGAAAGGTGGCGTCGTGCGCCCGGGGATCAGATTGAGGCCTGTTACGTATAAGCGGTTTGACGACCGGGTCGAGATGGAGTTCAGCAACATCGATCCAGATTTCGATCTCGAGATCGACCTTCCTCGCCCCTTGATTCATAGCTTCAAGGCAAGTTCGGAGATGTTGCCCAAGGGGAAGATAACATACGAGGCCTCCAACGTCTATGATAACGACCTGAGTACGGCATGGGTGGAGGGCGCGCCCGGCCCGGGGACCGGGTCGAGCCTCACGCTGGATCTTGCACCCTACATCGGCAATTATACGAGTGGAGCTTGCGCCGTGGCCAAGATCGGTTTGGTCAACGGTTATGCCAAGAGCAAGGAGATCTTCCTGGCGAACAACCGGATCAAGAAGGCTCGTATGACTTATTACTACGCATTTACGAACGAGGAACGCGAATTCACTTCCGAAAGGATTTCTCAGGATATAAACCTCAAGGACACGATGGACATGCAATATCTAGTCTTCTCCAAGCCCGCCCTGATGAGTTACTTGACCTTTACGATTTTGGATGTCTACAAAGGCGACAAGTATGACGACACCTGCATATCGGAGATCAGGATTTATCCCGCGACCAGGAAGGCATTGAGCAAATAGCCCAGGCTTGAGGAGGATCCGCCATGCTCTACCGCAACCCGGTCATCCCCGGTTTCCATCCCGATCCGAGCGTCTGCAGGGTGGGCGGGGATTACTACCTCGTCACCAGTTCGTTCCAGTTCTTTCCCGGGGTGCCCATTTTCCATAGCCGGGACCTGGTGCACTGGCGCCTCCTCGGCCACTGCCTCACGCGCCGGAGCCAGCTCGAGCTGTCCGGGGCCGCGTGCTCGGGCGGGATCTGGGCCCCGACCATCCGCTACCACGCCCCGGAAGGGCTTTTTTACATGATCACCACCAACGTGTCGGACAAGGGCAATTTTTACGTCACCGCCCGCGATCCGGCGGGTGAGTGGTCGGATCCCGTCTGGGTGGAAGAGGGGAACTTCGACCCTTCCCTCTTTTTCGATGACGACGGCCGGGTCTACTACACCCGCCGGGGCGGCACGGGCATCGACCAGGCGGAGATCGACATCCGTACGGGCCGGCTCATGGCCGCGCCGCGCGAGATCTCAAAAGGCCTCTGCTCGCCCGACATCGAGGGACCGCATCTCTACAAGATCAACGGCCTGTACTACCTCATGGCCGCGGAGGGTGGCACCCGGTTCGGGCACAGCGAGACCGTCTGCCGCGGCGCTAGCCCCTGGGGGCCTTTTGAGCCGTGCCCGCACAACCCCATCCTCACGCACCGCCATCTCTCGGGCGGCCCCATCCGCGCCACCGGGCACGGGGAGCTGATCCAGGCCCACGACGGCAACTGGTGGCTCTTTTTTCTGGCCACGCGCCATCACGACTACGACGCCCAGAGCCACCTCGGGCGCGAGACCTTTCTCGCGCCGGTCTCCTGGACGGCGGACGGCTGGCCGGTGGTCAACGGCGGCCTGGCAATCCGCGCGGAGATGGAGGGCGATTTGCCGCCCGCGCACCCCTGGCCGGCAGAGCCCGCGCGGGACGACTTCGACCGTCCCTTCCTGGGGCCGCACTGGGTGTACCTGCGCAATCCGGATCCCGACGAGTACGACCTGCGCGAACGTCCCGGATTCCTGCGCCTGCGGGGCTCCGCGGCCACGCTCGACGAGCGGGGCTCGCCGGCCTTCGTGGGCCGTAGGCAGGAGCATCTCCGCTGCCGGGCCGCGGCCCGGCTCGAATTCGACCCTGCGGACGGAAACGAGGAAGCCGGGCTGGCGGTCTACCTCGACGCCGCCCACCACTACGAGCTCGCCGTGGCGGGAGGGAGCGGCGGGCGCCGCGTCATCGTGCGCCGCAGGGTCGAGGATCTGAGCGTGATCGCGGCCTGCGAAACCGTGGGCCCCGGCCCGCTCACGCTCCATCTCGCGGCCGGCGCGGAACGGTACGAGTTTTCCTACGCGCAGGCGCAAGAGCCCCCGCGGACGATCGCCACCGCGGTGACGAAGCTTTTGGGGAGCGAGCTGGCGGGCGGTTGGACCGGGGTCTTTCTGGGGCTCTACGCCACGGGCAACGGCAAGCCGTCAGCTGCGCCGGCCTATTTTGACTGGTTCGAGTACGAAGGGGACGATGCTTGACAGTGACCAGGGCCAATCCTATAATACGGGGTAGGGTATATAGGGGGTGGGATCCTTGGCCGGGGACACACCGCATGATCTCCAGGCGGAGGTGCGCGAGGACCTGCTGGCCAGGCTGCGCCGGGCCGAGGGTCAGCTGCGCGGCATCCAGAGGATGATCGTGGACGGCCGCGCCTGCCAGGATGTGCTGATCCAGCTGGCCGCCGTCAAGGCGGCCGTGGTTCAGGCCGCCATGACCATCCTCAGCACGCAACTGGCCCAGTGCGTGCAGGAGAGCGCGGACGGCAAGAACCCCCCCCAGAGCGCCCTCGAGCAGTTCATGGAGGTATTCAAGAAGTTCTCTTGAACTAACGCAGTTCGCCGCTGGCCGCTAGTTACTCGCCGCTCGTTACTCGTGGCTCGTTTTCTGCGCATACTGCTTGTGTCATTCATACGTTAGCCTCGGCTATGTATGGGTTGTCTAAATTGCGCTCCCGGCTCAGGAGGCAAAGATCGGCGTGAAGATCGTGGTCGTGGGCGGGGTGGCGGCGGGTGCCAGCGCGGCCGTCAAGGCCAGGCGGACGGACGAACGCGCGGAGATCGTCCTTTTGGAGCGCGGCCCCCACGTCTCCTTCGCCAATTGCGGCCTACCCTACTATCTCGGCGGCGTGATCCAGGAACGCGAAGAGCTCCTGGTCGTCCCGCCCGAAAGGCTGCGCCGGCGGTACCGCCTGGATGTCAGGCTCGGGCACGAGGCCGTGGCGCTCGACCGGGAGGCCGGCTGCGTGACCGTCCGGCGCGTGGACGGGGGCGCGACCTACGAGGAGCAATACGACCGGCTCATCCTGGCCACCGGCGCGCGGCCCGTGCGGCCTCCCATCCCCGGGGCGGACCTGCCCGGCGTCTTTACCCTGGCGGACGTGGCCTCGGCCGTGGCGGCACGCGCCTATGCCCAGGAAGCCCGGGCGCACTACGGGGCCGTGCTCGGGGGCGGGTACATCGGCCTCGAGAGCGTGGAGGCCCTGGCCGCTTTGGGCCTGCGGGTCTCCCTCGTGGAGAGATTGGACAGAATCCTCCCCGCCATCGGCCCGGAGATGTCCGCGCCGATCCTGGCGCATCTCAGGGAGAACGGCGTGCGCGTCCACCTGGGGGCCGAGGTGGAAAGCATCATGGGCGAAGGCCGCGTGCGGGGCCTCCGCCTGAAGGGCGGCGAGGAGGTGCCGGCCGATCTCCTCATCCTGGCCGCGGGGGCCGCGCCCGAGCTCGAACTGGCGCGGCGGGCCGGCCTGGCGGTGGCCGGGGGCATCGTGGTCGACGAGCGCATGCGCACGAGCGATCCCAGGATCTACGCCGCGGGCGATATCGTCCAGAGCCGGCATCTCGCGGGCGGGGGCATGGCGCGCGCCCCCTTCGCGGGCCCGGCCAACAAGCAGGGCAGGGTCGCCGGGGCCAACGCGGCCGGGGGCGATCTGCGGTTCGCCGGGGTCGCGGGCACCTCGATCGTCAAGGTCTTTGACCTCACCACCGGCCGCACGGGCATGGGCGAGGAGGCCGCCAGGCGAGCGGGCCGCGACGTGATCGTCTCCTATACCCACTCGAGCCACCACGCCACCTACTATCCCGGCGCCGAGGTCATGGTGATCAAGCTCGTGGCCGACCGCGAGACGGGCAGGCTCCTGGGGGCGGAGATCACGGGCGGCGCCGGGGTGGACAAGCGCCTGGACGTGCTGGCCACCGCCATTCACGCGGGCCTCGGCGTGGCCGACCTGGAACAGCTCGACCTGGCCTACGCGCCGCCCTACGGCGCGGCCAAGGACCCTGTGGTCGTGGCGGGGATGGTGGCGGCCAACCTCTGGCGGGGGGAGTTCCGCTCGCTGACCCCCTGCGAGCTTGCCACCCTGCTCGGGGAGGGGCGCCGGTTTCAGCTCGTCGACGTCCGCACGGCCAGGGAGTTCGCGGCGGGGCACGTGCCGGGGGCGGTCAACATCCCCCTGGATGAGCTGCGCGAGCGTCTAGGCGAGCTGGATCCCGGCGCGCCGGTCGTGGCGTACTGCGGCATCGGCTACCGTTCCTACCACGCGGTGAAGATCCTCGCGGCGAACGGTTTCGCGGACGCGCAAAACCTCAGCGGGGGATTTAGCACGTGGCAGTGGGTGGGGGAGGTCGAAAAATGAGTCTGCTCGGCATCGACATCGGCACCACGGGCTGCAAGGCCACGGTATTCGCCGCGGACGGAGGCAGGCTCGCCCAGGCATACCGGGAATACGACATCATCGCCCCGTCCCCGGGCCGGCAGGAACTCGACAGCCTGGACCTGTGGCGCAAGGTAAAGGAGGTCGTGGCCGAAACGGCGGCCGCGACCGGGCGCGACCCCATCCGGGCCCTCTCGGTCTCGTCGTGCGGCGAGGCCATGACGCCCGTCTCACGCGACCGGAGGATCCTCGGCCCCTGCGTCCTGGGGCTCGATGATCGCGGCCGGGAGTATGTGCAGGAGATCGAGGCGAAGGTGGGGCGGGAGAGGTTGCACCGCCTGAACGGCAACATCCTCGGCCACACCTATTCCCTGCCCATCCTCCTCTGGCAGAGGGATCACGCGCCGGCCCTCTTCGAGGCGGCTTACAAGTTCCTCCTCCCCGCAGACTTGGTCTTTTACATGCTGGGTTGCGACCCGGTGACCGACTATGCCCTGGCCAACCGCACCCTCGCCTTTGACCTGCGCAAAAAAGCGTGGTCGGACGAGATCCTGGCGGCGGTCTCCTTCCCCGCGGACAAGCTCCCCGGCCTGGCGCCGCCCGGCCGCGTCATCGGCACGGTCGGCGACCGGGCCGCGTCCGAGCTGGGCCTGCCGCGGGGCGTCCTGGCGGTCGCGGGCGGCCACGACCAGTGCTGCAACGCCCTGGGTGCTGGCGTCATCGAGCCCGGCGCGGCCGTGTACGGCATGGGCACCTTTGGCTGCATCACCCCGGTCTACCGCGAGATGCCCGATCAAGGCCTGATGCTCGCGAACGGGATGAACATCGAGGACCATGTGGTGGAGGGGCTTTACGTCAGTTTCCTCTACAACGGCAGCGGCGGCTCGGTCCTCAAGTGGTTCAGGGACAGCCTGGCGCGGCTGGACAAGGAACAGGCCGCCCGCGAGGGGGCCGACGTCTACGCGCGCCTGCTCGCCGAGATGCCGGAGGAGCCCACGGATCTCATGGTCCTGCCCCACTTTACCACCACGGGTCCGCCCCTTTTTGAACACCGGACGTCCGGGGTCGTCGCCGGTCTGACCCTGCGCACGGCCAGGGGCGAGATCCTGAAGGGCCTCCTCGAGGGGATCACCTACTATTTCCGGGAGGGCATGGAGTATGTGGCGCGGGCCGGCATCGAGGCGGGCGAGTACCGCGCCACCGGCGGGGGGGCCAAGTCCCCGGCCTGGCTCCAGCTGACGGCGGACATCATGGGTCGGCCCATACTCAAGCCCGCCGTGACCGAGGCCGGCACCCTGGGGGCCGCGATCCTGGCCGGGGCGGGGAGCGGCGCCTTCGCGTCCGTGGCCGAGGGCGTGCGCGCCCTTGTCCGCATCGAGCGCGTCCACGAGCCCGACATGGAGCGGCACGCCGCGTACAACGAGAGGATGGAGCGCTACCGGCGGTTCTACCCGCTCTTGCGGGAATTCCTGGCCGCCATGTCCGATCGGGCATGAAACCCGTCCGCGGCCCGCGCGAGCTCCCCGTCACGCGGGAAAACGCCGCCTACCAGCATCTCACAGCGCTGCGCGACAACCGCGTCAAACGCAAACAAAGCCGCGAGATCCTGGTCGAGGGCGTGGCCGCCGTCGAGAGCCTGCTCGAGTCCGGCTGGCGGGTCAAGACCGCGGCCCGCGCCATGGACCGGCCCCTCTCCGCCTGGGCCGAGGAGGCGCTCCGGCGCGCCCGCCCCGAGCGGGTCTACCTACTTTCCCCCTCTCTCATGGCCGCGCTCTCCGAAAAAGAGGAGACCTCGGAACTCATCCTCACCGCGGAGATGCGCGCCCCGGGCTGCCGCGATCTCGTCTGGGGACCGGGCCCGCCGCTCTTTGTCGTCTGCGACCGCCCTGCGAACCCGGGCAACCTGGGGAGCATCATCAGGAGCTGCTCAGCCTTTGCCGCCGACGGTCTCCTCGTCTCCGGCCACGCCGTGGACATCTACGATCCCAGGACGATCCGGGCCAGCCTGGGCGCGATCTTCGGCCTCACCCCGGTCCAGCTCGCTTCGAACCAGGAATTCGAGGCTTGGCTGTCCGATCTTCGATCCCGCGCCCCCGCGCTACAGGTCGTCGGCACCAGCGCCCGCGCCGAATTGGCTCTTGCGGAAGTGGATTTCACCCGGCCGACCGTGATCGCGATCGGCAACGAGACTGACGGCCTGAGCGGGTTCTACCGCCGGATCGCGGATCGCTGCGCGCGGATCCCCATGGCGCCGGGGGTCGTCTCCTCGCTCAATGCGGCCTGCGCGGCGACGGTGGTTCTTTATGAGGCTGTGAGACAGAGAGGCAGTTGTTGAAAGGGGATCCCGAACCCATGATCACCGGCAAGAAAGTTCTCTTGCGCGAATTCCGGGCGGAGGACCTCCCGGCCATCCAGGCCTGGGTCAACAACCCGCGCATCCGCAAGCACCTGGCTTTTTCCGTCTATCCCCAGACCCTGGAGGGATCCCGCGCCTACCTGGAGCGGCAGCTCCAGGGGCAGGAGGGGAATGTCACCTTTGTCATCGCCCTGCGCGACGACCCCGAGCAGAAATACATCGGCTCGGTCGGCCTGCATAACATCGACCGCTTGCACCGGCACGCCGAGATCGGCATCACCCTGGCCCGGGAGGATCTGTTCGGAAAGGGCCTGGGCGGCGAGGCGACCTATCTCATTTGCGCCTTCGCCTTTCTCCGCCTGGGGCTGCACAAGGTCAACCTGCGCTGTTTTGCTTATAACGAACGCGGCCTGGCTTGCTACCGCCGGGCCGGCTTCCGGGAGGCCGGGCGGCTCAGGGAGGATCACTTCTACAACGGCGCCTTTCACGACGACGTGCTCATGGATCTCCTGGCGAGCGAATTTCTGGCCGCCCACCCCGAAGCCTTCGGATTGTTTGAGTAAGCTCTATCAATGCAGAATTATAAATTAATAATTATGAATTAAGAGCGCTACCCGTTCTTTGGTCTTGATTCATCATTCATCATTCTGCATTCATCATTTGTAAAGGGGTGGTGAGACGCCCGCGCGGCCTCGAGCCTCGCGGAACTGGATTCTACCCGGCCGACCGCGCTCGCGATCGGCAACGAGACCGACGGCCTGAGCGGGTTCTACCGCCGGATCGCCGACCGCTGCGCGCGGACCTCCATGGCGGTGGGAGCCGTCTCCTCGCCCAACGCGGCCTGCGCTGCAACTGTCGTTCTGTACCTGCTCATCCGCACCTCTCCCTCACCCGCGCGAACGCCTCCATGGCCCGTTCAATCTCCTCCTCCGCGTGCGCGGCCGAGAGCTGTACGCGGATCCTTGCCTTGCCCTGCGGGACCACGGGATAGCTGAAGCCGATGACGTAGATCCCCTCGGAAAGGAGCATGGCGGCCATTCTATTCGCCAGGCCGGCGTCACCCAGCATGATGGGGACGATGGGGTGGTCGCCCGGGGGGACGTCAAAACCGCGCGCCCGCATGCCGTCCCGAAAGAGCCTGGTGTTGGCGGCCAGCTTGTCGCGGAGCGCGGTCGAGCCGGAGATGATCTCCAGCACCGCGAGGCTCGCCGCGACGATGGGCGGGGCCAGGGTGTTGGAAAAAAGGTATGGCCTGCTGCGCTGGCGCAGGTAGGCCACGATCTCCCGCCTGCCGCTTGTAAAGCCCCCCGAGGCGCCGCCCAAAGCCTTGCCCAGGGTGCCGGTGATGATGTCCACGCGGCCCATGACGCCGCGATACTCATGGGTGCCGCGGCCCGTGGGGCCGAGGAAGCCCGTGGCGTGGGAGTCATCGATCATGACCAGGGCGTCATGGCGTTCCGCCAGGTCGCAAATGGCGTCCAGCCGCGCGATCTCGCCGTCCATGGAAAAGACGCCGTCGGTGGCGATGAGCCGGTAACGGGCGTCCCGCGCCTCTCCGAGCTTTTCCTCCAGGTCCTCGAGGTCGTTGTGGCGAAAAACGAGGCGCCGCGCCTTGCAAAGGCGTATGCCATCGATGATGCTGGCATGGTTCAGCTCGTCGCTGATGACCGCGTCGTCCGCGCCGAGCAGGGTCTCAAAGAGCCCCCCGTTGGCGTCGAAACAGGAGCTGTAGAGGATCGTGTCCTCGGTGCCCAGGAACTCGCTTAAGGCTTTTTCCAGGGCTTTGTGCTGGGCCTGCGTACCGCAGATGAAACGGACGCTGGAGAGGCCGTAGCCCCAGGTGTCGAGCCCGGCTTTGGCCGCGGCGATCACCCGCGGATCGGCGGCCAGGCCCAGGTAGTTGTTGGCGCAAAAATTGAGGGCGCAGCGGCCGTCCGCCAGGCGCACGCGCACGCCCTGGGGCGCGGCCAGGATCCGTTCCGCTTTTTCCAGGCCCGCGGCGCGAATTGCGGCCAATTCCCGTCCGAGATGCTCCTGTAAACGTCCGTACATGCGATCAGCCCCTTGTCTCTTTTGTGTTTGCGGCTTTAGTCGTTGTCCGGCAACTTTGCCACGCTTGGCAGGAATCGCCCGGCGGTCAACGAAACGTATTGCGGCAATATTAATCCGCATTGCGAAAGTGGCGGCAATACAGACCCATTGTGCTTTTGACACCGCCACGGCGCCGGCCGGTGGAGCGGGGCAATGCGGGCGCTGCCGGGAAAGGGGGACTAATGTTAATTGTTACGACGGAGAGATAATCACATGGGAGGTGGAGTTCTTGCCACACACGGTCACGCCTGGCTCTCTTGCGGTACCTGACGGCGGGGAGCGGGCAAAGGAAGCAGGGGACGCCTTTGACAGGCGGATGGAACTCCTCGAGAGCCTGATCGAGCAGGCGCCGGTCGGGATCGCCGTCGTGCGGGGAGAGGAGCATCGTTTCATCCTGGCAAATCCCAAATACGCTTCGCTCTTTGGCCATGATGACCTCCGGGGCCGTGCCTTTCTCGAAATACAGAACGGATCTACGCTTGCCCAAACCGCCGTAGAGGCCTTCGCGACCGTCCGGCGGACCGGCCGGCCGTGCCGGATCGGGGATGTCCGCGCCACGGTGGACAAAGGCGCGGGCCGGGAAGAGGAAGCATTCTTCTCCTGCGCTTTTTTGCCCATCGAGAGCGCGGAAGGCATGCCGGACGGCATCCTGATCATCATCGACGAGACCACCGAGCGCGTCCGGGACCGCCGCGCGCTGGAGGAAAGCGAGGAGCGCCACCGCCTGGTGGCCGAGCTGACCTCGGACTACATCGTCCACCTCAAACTGGACGGGGCGGGCCGGATCTGCTCGTGCTGGAGCAACAAGAGCCTGGCGCCGGCCATTGGCTACGAGCTCACCGAGTTGTTGTCCCTGGGAGCGAACCCGGACATCTATCGCGCCGACAACCTCGCAAAGCTCAAGGCGTTTCAGCACAAGATCCTGGCCGGCGAAACCGCGGTATGCGAGACCCCAATCCAAGCCAAGTCCGGCCAGACCACCTGGTGGCAGGTGGCCGGGCGCCCGCTCAAGGGCGAAGACGGGCGCGTCTCCGAGATTATTTACGCCGCCAAGGATATCACCGGCCTGCACGAACTCGAGGAGGCAAAGGCCGATTACCTGCGCATGGTCACCCATGACCTGCGTTCGCCCCTCTCGGTCGTCCAGAGTTGGGCGCAACTGGCCGAGCGGGCCGCGGGGGACCCGGCAAAAGTGAGACTGGCCATGGGAAAGATCGTCGCGGCCGTCGACCGGCTCAACGACATGCTGCGCGATCTGGCGGATGCCGGGCGCCTGGACGCGGACCGGATCGTGCTGCGCAGGGAACCCCTCGATCTCTGCGGCAATCTCCGGAGCCTGCTTGCCGGGCACGGGCACGGCCTCGAGACAGGCAGGATCCATCTCGACTGCCCCGCCGATCTGCCCCCCGTCTCGGCGGACCCGGAACGGTTGGAACGGATCGTGCTCAACCTGCTCAAAAACGCCCTGCGTTATTCCCCCCCCGGATCGCGGGTGGATGTCACGCTCCGGCGCGAGCGGGATCATATCATCACCGAGGTCCGCGACCGCGGCCGCGGCATTCAACCGGAGCAGCAACGCGAGATCTTCGAACGGTTTCACCGCGACCAGGCCTCGCCCGAGAGGGAGGAGGGCCTGGGACTGGGGCTATACATCGCCAAGGGGCTGGTCGAGGCCCACGGCGGCAGGATCTGGGTTGAGAGCACGCCCGGCGAGGGTAGCGTCTTCTCGTTCAGCCTGCCTCTTTTTACGTCCAGTCAAGAATCACCTTGCCGCATTGCCCCGACTGCATGACGGCAAAGCCCTCAGCAAAGGCCGTGTAGGGGAAACGGTGGGTGATGACGGGCGTGATGTCCAGCCCGCACTGGATCATCATCGTCGTTTTGTACCAGGTCTCGTACATCTCGCGGCCGTAGATGCCTTTGAGCGTCAGCCCGTTGAAGACCACGAGTTCCCAATCGATCTCGCAGGCGGGCAGGATGCCGAGCAAGGCGATCTTGCCGCCGTGGCACATGTTGCGGAGCATCATGCGCAGGGCCTCGGGATGGCCGGACATCTCCATGCCCACGTCAAAGCCTTCCTTCATGCCGAGCCTCTTTTGAAACGCGCCGTCCACCACGTCCTGCCGCACGTCCACGGTCTCGGTGGCGCCCATCCGCCTGGCCAGCTCCAGGCGGTAGGGATTGACGTCGGTCACCACGATGTGCCTGGCCTTGCAGTGGCGCGCGATGGCGGCGGCCATGAGGCCCACGGGCCCCGCGCCGGTGATGAGAACGTCCTCGCCCAAAAGGTCATAGGAGTGGGCCGTGTGCGTGGCGTTGCCGAGAGGGTCGAAGCAGCTAAGCACATCGAGCGGGATATGGGGATCGCAGGGCCAGACGTTGGTTACGGGGATGGACAGGTACTCGGCGAAAGCGCCGTCGCGGTTTACGCCCACGCCCGATGTGCGCGCGCAGAGGTGCCTGCGCCCGGCGAGGCAGTTGCGGCAGCGGCCGCAGACCACGTGCCCCTCGCCGCTGACCAGGTCGCCGCGGGCGTAATCATGCACGTTCGCGCCGTAGTCCTCGACCACGCCCACGAACTCGTGGCCGACGGTGAGCCCCACGGGGATGGTCTTTTGCGCCCAGTCGTCCCAGTTCCAGATGTGCAGATCGGTGCCGCAGATACTGGTCTTGAGGATCTTGATCAGGACGTCGTTTGGGCCGATCTCCGGCCGGGGGAGATCGACGAGCGACAGCCCGGGCCCGGCCCCGGTCTTCACGATGGCCTTCATCTTTCCCAGGCTCCTTTGGTCGGAAAGGATGTGTCAAGCAGAGGCGCGGAGGACGCAGAGCCGCCGCCGCAGAACGAGCGATATCCTTTGTGCCCAAGAGCGCTCGCTGCGTCTTTGCGGACTTATCCACGCCATCCGCGAGTATGCATCGATGTATGTTATTAGGAGCCAAAGGCGATATTCCTGCCGGCCGCCGTCGATTCCGGGGCGTTACATATTGCCAGTCCGTTCCGGTTTGGCAGGGCTCACCGGGGAATGCAGACCGGTTCGCCGACCTGGATCACGTTGGGGTTCGCGATCTGGGGATTGGCGGTGAGCAGTGCATTGAATGCGACGCCGAACCGCCGGGCGATGGCGTAGAGCGTGTCGCCGGGCCGGACGATATAGATCGAGCCGCCAAAGCAGGCGAACGGTCCCGCGCCGGGTGAGGGCGGCAGGCAGATCTGCTGGCCGATGCGGAGGTTGTTGGGATCGATGCCCGGATTGACGGCCAGGAGCGCATCCAAGGTGTAGCCGAACCGGCGTCCGATCTCGATGAGGGTGTCCCCGGCCTGGATCGCGTAGAGCCTGCCCGGGCACTCCTGGAACGGGGGCGGCCCGGGCGCCGGCACGCAGATCCGCTCTCCTATCTGGAGCGCGTTCGGATTCACACCCGGATTGGCGGCCATGAGCGCCTGCACGGAGATGCCGAACTGCCTGGCGATGCTGAAAAAGGTCTCACCGATGGTCACGGAGTAGAGAAAGCCGCCCGGGCACGGGCCCGGCGCCGGGGCCACGGGTATGCAGATCTCTTGCCCGAGTTGGAGGTTTTGCGGGTCGAGACCCGGATTGGCCGACATAATGGCCATGACACTGGTGCCAAAGCGTTGCGCCAGGGTAAAGAGCGAGTCGCCCGGCCTGATCGTATACAGGGTCCCGCCCGGACAGGCCGGCGCCTGCCGGATGAACGCCTCGTCCATCATCTTGCTATCCCCCCTGAGACTTTGGGATATGTTATGGCGGCACGGGTTGCCCTGTGCCTGCGCGGGAGAACCGACCGCCAAGAGCAAATCGATCGATAATCGCCACCGGCGGCAGCGTCATTTACAGTGACCGCGCCATGCGCCGGTTAAAGGACTCTTCCCTGGTCGTCTTCTTTGAAGTGGGCTGGCGCAGCTCGAGAAACGGCTCGTCGCAGGGGGATCGTCATGCCCCCAGGGCAAACCCTGGCCGGCCTGTTCGCGGAGAGAACGCCGCTGTACAGGCAATACGCGGATTTAACGATTGACGGCACTTCATGGGGTATCGAGGAAACCGTCCGGGCAATCGCAAAGTTTGTCATGGATATCCGTCCGGGCAATACCGGGTGGACGGATATCGGAATGCGGAGGTAGACAGGTCCATGAACCGGAACATACTCGACAGGCTGGAGCGACGCTACGGCAGGTACGCGGTCAAAGGGCTGGCGCGTTACCTTGTGGGAGGGAACGTGCTGGTACTGATCTTTCTCGTCTTGGAACCTACGGGCCGCTTGCTCGACGCCTTGATCCTCCGCCCCGGCTTGGTCCTCGGGGGAGAGATCTGGCGGCTCGTGACTTTCCTCTTCATCCCCCCGACCACCTCGCTCTTCTGGGCGGTTTTCGCGCTGTACTTCTACTACCTCGTCGGCACGGGCCTGGAAAGCGCCTGGGGCAGCTTCAGGCTCAACCTCTACTACATTACCGGCGCGGCGGCCGCCATCGCAGCGGCTTTCCTCACGGGGAGAGGCGCGACCGCCGTTTACCTCAACCTCTCTCTCTTCCTGGCCTTTGCCCATATCTACCCCGATTTCGAGGTGCTCATCTTCTTCGTCCTGCCGGTCAAGGTCAAGTACCTGGCCTGGCTCGATTGGGCGTTCATCGCGTATACCGCGGCGGTCGCGCCCGTCGCTGAAAAGGTCGCGGCATTGGCCTCCATCGTCAATTTCCTCCTCTTTTTCGGCGGCGGGATCCTGCGTCACGCCGGACTGTGGCAAAAGGTGCGCGCCAACCGGCGGAGGTTCCTGGCCGATCTGCGGGACGCGCCGCCGCGGCACGAGTGCGCGGTCTGCCACCGCACGGAGAAGACGCACCCGCGCCTTGTCTTCAGGACATGCCGCCGCTGCGCGGGATGGCGGGAGTATTGCGAAGACCACCTGCTGGCGCACGAGCATATCGGCGCGGAAGGGGAGGGAGCGGAGAAGGAATGACGA
>JBLNBS010000006.1:0-12592 GCA_050260175.1 Patescibacteria group bacterium
CAATGATTGTCTCGAAACATCGTTACTGCCGACGGTAGGCTGCCCCTCGACAAGCTCGGGGTGCTGACTTCGACGAGCTCAGTCGAGTCGAGCCTGTCGAAGCAAGAGCCTACCGCTACACCAGATCTGGCAAGGGTATAAATGCCCTAGGATCTGGATCCCGTTCTTTCCCCGTAGCCAGGATGGCTCGCCGGGAGCAAGGCAAATCACCCTGTGCAGGCGATTTGTCAAAACGCGATGGTTCAACGTGTTTTGACAAATCGGTAGTTCTGAAGATTTGCCTTGCTCCGGTGTGGCGGCGTCCTCTCAGGGCGCCGTCGGCCCGAGCATCTACAGCTGCAGGATCAACCGTTATCCAGAACATAGCCGGTGCTCTTATAGAGGCTTCGCAAATTCAACATGGGCATCCATCATAGTCAAGGAGGTATACCATGACATCGGCACCAAGCCGTCTCGTGCTCGAGGGCGTGCCCCGCGTGCATTTCTACGATGGCGGGTCCCGCTGCCCGGAGGACCTCCCCTTTCCGTCGGTCATGCGCGCCCTCATGGAGTATATGGGGGAGGAGGATTTCGGCTGCCGCGCTCATCGCGGGCTGGGACCGGGTTGCAAGATCGATTGCGGCTACGCCTTTTTCATCGGTGTCTCCGGCGTGGCGTCGTTTCTCAATTGGAAACCCGGCTGGGAAGCCGAGAACGCGGAGATCAAGTACATGTCCGACGACCCCGCGGCGCCTTTCGACCGTGCTTGGCGGGCCGCGGGCTACGAAACCCGATATCTGCAAGGAGGCCGCGACCAGGAGGCCGTAATTCGCCAACAGATCATGGCAAGCATTCAAAGGGGCCGGCCCGTCCTGGCCTTTGGCCCGGTCGGCCCGCCGGAGTCCGCGATCATCACCGGCTACGACGAGGGCGGGGACGTCCTTATCGGCTGGAGCTTCTTCCAGGTCTTTCCCCAGTGCAACGCGGGCCTCGAGTTCGAGCCGTCGGGGCAATTCCGCAAGCGCGATTGGTACAGCTATCAGCCGGGTTTCAGCTGTTACATCATCGGGGAAAAGAAGCGGCGGCCGCCGCTCTCCGAGACCTACCGGGAGGCTTTGGCCTGGATGCTCCAGGTGGCGCGCACGCCGTCCACGTTCGGCGGCCGGCGGAACGGGCTGGCGGCCTATGAGGCCTGGGCGGAGCAGTTGCAGCGCGACGGGGAATTCTCAGGCGACGAGGCCGTCTTGCGCCAGCATCACGTAGTTCATCACAACACGGTGGGCATGGTCGCCGAGGCGCGCTGGTACGGGGCGCAGTTCCTGATCCAGGCCGGCAACCACGACATATTGCATTACAGCATGATCGAAGACCTGCTGCACGCCGCGGCCTGCTACGCCGCGGAGCACGATCTGATGTGGCGGCTCTGGGATCTAGTAGGCGGCAACGGCAATCCCGAGGCGTGGCGCCTCTTTGCCGATCCCGACGTGCGCCGCCGCATGGTCCCGATCATCCAGCAAGCGCGGGAGAAGGATGCGCAGGCGGCGGAGCACATCGAGCGGGCGCTGGCGAGGAGTTGAAACTGACTCTCAAATCCTCCCCGCTGCGTCCCGTACCGTGAACAAGCCCTCCATCCGTGTGGGATGGAGGGCTTCAAATGTGGCATGATTCCGGCGCCTAAACCTTGTTAGCATTCAGTCCGTTCGCATAACCGTTGGATCACCAAACAACCCCGGCGTTGCGCAGATCCTGCTCGCCCCAGTCCACTGTCTTTTGCCGCAGGGCCGTCTCAAAGGGCACGGGCACGATGCGCATGCCCTGCAGGCCGACCATGAAACCGGACTGCCCGCTCATGAGCAGGTCGACCGCGGCATAGCCGAACCGCGTGCCGAGCACGATGTCGTCGGCCGCGGGCTGGAGGCCCCGCAGGGAAAAGCCGAGATCCGTGGGGCGGACGTCCTCGATCTTTTTCAAGCCGAGCTGATGCTTGATGATGCGGCGGAGGATCTGGACGACCCCGCCGAGTTTGGGGTTGCCGTGCGCGTCCTTGCCAAGATCCTCCTCGGTCAGGGCCTTGACCACCGGGTCTTTTTCCCTGACGGCCCGCAGTACGGGATCGGTCGGCAAGAGCCGGGCGCCCTCGGCGGTGACGATATTGGCATAACCCTGTTTTTTGTTGATCTCCGCCACCCTGGCGCAGACGCGCGCCAGATCCAGCTGTTTTTCCGGGATCAAGATGACGTCCGCCCCGCCGGCCATGCCGATCTCCAGCGCCAGCCAGCCCGCCTCGCGGCCCATGATCTCAACGAGCGAGATGCGCCGGTGGGTTTTGGCCGATTCCACCGTGCTGCGCACGGCCGCGGCGCCGAAGGCGACCGCCGTCTTGAAGCCCAGCATGGTGTCGGTGCCGGTGACGTCGTTGTCGATGCTCTTTGGCGCGGCGATGGCGGGTATCCCCATCTCCGCCAGGTACTTGGTGGACTTGATGGTGTCATTGCCGCCCGTGGCCAGGATCGCGTCGATGCCGGCTTTTTTCAGGTTGGCCCGGAGCTTTTCGGGCAAACCGGCCGCCCTGTTGGCCTCGCTCCAGGGAAAGAGCCGCGAGGATTCCAGGATGGTGCTGGGCCGGTTCTCCAGCCCGACCGCGTCCGCGGGCCCGAGCGGCATGAGGTAGTCCTCGATCCGGTCCGCGCAACCGCCCTCGAAAGCACGCCTGATCCCCACGAACTCGAGCCCGTGGCCCTCTGTCCCGCGCCTGATGCAGGCCGCGAGGAACGCGTTGATCCCGGCGCAGTCGCCGCCGCCGGTCATGAAGCCGATGCGATGCATATTATCGTCCTCCGTATCGCAGCTCGTCACTGGTCGCTCGTCGCTCGGAGACCGGGGGAACGGGACAATGAAACCTCCCGCCCGGTCTCATCACCCGTTCTGTGTAATCCCGCTTACTTCCTCCCCACGACCCTCTCCACCGCGGCCACGATATCCTCGGCGGTCAGCCCGTATTCCTTCATGAGCTCGAACGGCTTGCCCGACTGGCCGAAACGGTCCTGGATACCGACGAATTCCATGGGCACGGGGTGTTTGCTGACCACGACCTCCGCCACGGCGCTGCCGAGGCCGCCGATGACCGAGTGTTCCTCGACCGTGACGATGGCGCCGGTCTCTTTGGCCGCGGCCACGATCTCCCGCACATCGATGGGCTTCAGGGTCGAGATGTTAACCACGCGCACCGCCTTGCCCGCCGCCGCCAGGCGATCGGCGGCTTCCAGGGCGAGGTGGGTCATGACGCCGTTGGCGATGATGGTGGCCGCCGCGCCTTCCCGCAGCCGGTCCGCCCTGCCGGCCGCGAAACGGTGCCCGGCCGGGAAGATGAGCGGCAGGGGCTCGCGGCCCAGGCGGATATAGACCGGGCCGTCGATCCCGGCCGCGGCCATGACGGCGCCCTCGGTCTCGACCGCGTCGGCCGGGGCGATGACGGTCATGCCGGGCACGGCCCTCATGAGAGCCAGGTCCTCCACGGACTGGTGTGAGCCTCCGTCCTCGCCCACGGTGATGCCGGCGTGCGTCGCCGCGATCTTCACGTTCAGGTGCGGGTAGCCGATGGAGTTGCGGACCTGGTCAAAGGCCCGCCCGGCGGCAAAGACGGCAAAGGTGCTGATAAAGGGGATCTTGCCGCAGGTGGCCAGGCCCGCCGCGGTGGCGGTCATGTCGGCCTCGGCGATACCCATCTGAAAGAAGCGCTCCGGGAATTCCTTGGCAAAACCAGCGGTCTTGGTGGATTTGGAGAGATCCGCGTCCAGGACCACCACGTTCGGATTCGACCGGCCCAGCTCGACCAGGGCCTTGCCGTATGCGTCACGCGTTGCGATCTTGTCTGACATGATTAACCTCCTGTCTGGTCGCTCGTTGCTCGTCGCTCGTCACTTGTTGCTCGTTACTCGTCACTCGTTACTCGTTGATCGTCGTTCGGAGAGGAGCCGATCACCGTTCTCGCCGCTCGAGGTCTCGATCACTTGACTCGTGACGCGCGACACGCGACTCGCGACGGTGTATCCGGCCTATGACCCGTGGCTCGCGACAAGCGACTAGAAGCCCAACTCCCGCAGGGCCTTTTCCGCCTCTTCGGGCTTTGGGGCCGCGCCGTGCCAGCCGACCTGGTTTTCCATAAAGGAGATACCCTTGCCCTTGGTGGTGTGGGCCACGATCATGGTGGGCCTGCCCTTGGTCGCCCGGGCCTGCGCGATGGCCTCGTCGATGGCGTCCAGGTCGTGGCCGTCGATCTCCAGGACGTGCCAGCCAAAGGCCTTGAACCTGCCGGCGGGGTCCGTATTGGACTTGACGTCCTCGATGCGGCCGTCGATCTGCAGGTGGTTGTAATCGAGAAAGGCGGTGAGGTTGTCGAGGCGGTAATGGACCGAGGTCATAGCCGCCTCCCAGACCTCTCCCTCCTCGATCTCGCCATCGCCCAAGAGGACGTAGACGCGGTAGTCCTTTTTATCCAGTCTGCCGGCCATGGCCATGCCGTTGGCCGCGGAGATGCCCTGGCCCAGGCTGCCGGTGGACATCTCGACCCCGGGTGTCTTTTTCATGTCGGGATGGCCCTGCAGGATGCTGCCGAATTGGCGCAGGGTGGGCAGGGTCTCGGGGGGGAAGAAACCCGCCTCGGCCAGCGCCGCATAGAGCACCGGGGCCGCGTGGCCCTTGGAGAGGACGAAGCGGTCGCGCTCCGGCCAGCGGGGGTTCGCGGGATCAATGCGCATGGCGCGGAAATAGAGGACGGCGAGGATGTCGGCGGCGGAAAGGGAGCCGCCGGGATGGCCCGAACCGGATGCGGCCAGCATCCTGACGATATGGCCGCGGATGCGCCGGGCGCGCTCGGCCAGGGCAGCGCGTTCTTGATCGGTCATCGGGGTGTTCACTCCTTGTCTTCGTCTCCGGGGGCGGGCTTTTGCCGGGCGTGCGGCAATGGGGGCAAAGGCCTTTCGGCCTGTCTCATCCCGTTGGCGCATGCATGATGGATGCCTGCAGCGCGCGGGCCAAAGCGCGGCCCCGTCACGGCGCGGTCCGTCACGCCGCGAACCGGCCGGTACCTTGTGGTTCCCGCCCTATGTTCTACAATGCCGCGCAGGATTCCTGCTCGATCCCCGGCTCGCCCGCGTGTATCGTGTATTATGCGTGGGAAGCGGCATGTATTTCCCCGCCGAGCCGCTCAAGCCCCGGTCAGCGGCTGGCCGAGACGCGCAGCGCGTAACTGCCCGAGCCCAGTTCCAGCGCGAAGCCATCCTGCCGCCGCTCGCAGCGGAGGATTCCATCTCCCACAACGACCGGCCCGCCGTGCTCGCTGATCTCCTGCTTCTCATCGGCGGGCAGGAACACCGCGGCGGTGGTGTTGGGCGGCACGGTGATCTCATAGCATAGACCGTCTTCCTCGCGCCGCCAGGCGGATCTGATCTCCCCGTACATCGAGCGCAGGGCGGCCTCGGCAAAGTCCAGGCCCGGGCCGGGCCGCGGCCTGATGACGATCCGCTTGTAGCCCGGGTGCTCCTCGTCCGTGTCCAGCCCGGTGACCTTGCGGTAGAGCCAGTCCCCTATGGCGCCAAAGGCATAGTGGTTGAAGGAGTTCATCTCGGGGCTCCAGAAGGAACCATCCTCCTTGATGCCATTCCAGTGCTCCCAGATCGTGGTGGCGCCCATTCTTACCTCGTACAGCCAGGAGGGGCAGTCCTCCTGCATGAGCAGGGCGTAGGCCAGATCGTTGTGGCCGTTCTCGCTCAGGACGTGGCAGAGGTAGGGCGTACCCACAAAGCCCGTGGCCAGATGGTTTTTGTTTTCCCTGATGTAGCCCGCGAGGGTCTCGGCCGTCCGCCGTCTGTCCTCCTCCCGCACCAGGCCGAAGGCGAGCGCCAGGACATGGGCTGTCTGCGTGGGCACAGCCAGGCGCCCGCCCGGGGTCACGAACTCCCGGCGGAAACCCGCCAGGATCCTGTCGTGCAGGTCGCGGTAAAAGCGCGCGTCTTCGTCCCGCCCGAGCACGGCCGCGGCCCGGGCCAGGAGATATGTTGAATGGGCGTAGAAGGCGGTCGCGATGAAATCTTTGGCGGTGGCGCCCACGTTCTCCCCCTCGCGCGCGTCCAAGGCCAGCCAGTCGCCGAAATGAAAGCCCGTGTTCCAGAGGTGCTCGTCCTCACCCTGAGCGCGGATGTAGTCGACCCAGGCCTTCATGCTCCAGTACTGTTCCTCGAGGATTCGCGCGTCTCCATAGCACAAGTAGACCGTCCACGGGCAGATGACCGCGGCGTCCCCCCAGGCGGCCGCGGCGTAATCGTTCTCGCCCAAGACGTGGGGCACGACGTAAGGCACTCCTCCTGCCTCCGACTGGTCGGCGGCCAGGTCGTGCAGCCACTTGGCATAGAACGGCGCCGCATTCATGTTATAGCAGGCCGTCCTGGCGAAAACCTGGGCGTCGCCGGTCCAGCCGAGCCGCTCGTCCCGCTGGGGGCAGTCCGTGGGAACGTCGAGGAAATTGCCCTTTTGCCCCCAGACGATGTTGTGCTGGAGCTGATTGACCAGTGGATCGGAACAGCGGAAATCCCCCGTCTTTTCCAGATCGGAGTGGATCACCACGCCGGTGAAGTCCAGAGGCGAGACCGGGCCTGGATACCCCTCGACCTTGACGTAGCGAAAGCCCTGGAAGGTGAAGCGGGGCTCGTAGACCTCCTCCGGGGCGCCCTTTAGGATATAGCGGACGGTCTGCGCGGCGCGGCGGAGGTTTTTGACGTAAAAGTTGCCCTCCCTGTCCAGGACCTCGGCGTGCTGCAAGGTCACGACGGCGCCCGCCGGGCCCCTCGCCTTGAAACGCATCCAGCCCACCATGTTCTGCCCCATGTCGAGGACGGTCTCGCCGGCCGGCGTGGTGATGAGGGCCCGCGGCCGCAGGTGTTCGACGATCCTGACCGGCGCCCCCTCCTGCGCCACGAGAATCTCCATGGGATGGTCGAAGACGGTCACAAGAGCCCATTCCCGATCGTCATAGCCCGCCTCGCTCCAACCCTCCATCTCCAGCCGGGCATCGTAGGTCTCTCCCATATAAATATCGGACATCAGGATGGGCCCGGGCGCGGTTTTCCAGGCGCCATCGGAGACGACGATCTCCGACCGCCCGTCCGCGTAATCCAGGTGGAGCTGGAGCAGGAGCCCGTGCTTGTCGCCGTATACGTTGCGCCTGTTCTCCCAGGCCAGGTTGCCCAGGTACCATCCGTCCCCCAGGACGGCGCCGAGCGCGTTGAGGCCGTCGCGCAGGAGGGACGTGACGTCGTAGGTCTGGTACTGGAGCCTTTTTTTATAGCTCGTCCAGCCCGGGGCAAAGAGGCAATCCCCGACCCTCGCACCGTTCAGGTGCAGTTCGTACAGGCCGAGGCTGGTGGCGTAGATCCTGGCCCGCCTGACCGCGCCTTGGACCGCAAAGGTCCTGCGCAAGAAGGGGCACGGGCCGGGCCCTCCGGGAGCCTGGGGCGGATCGGGGGTGATCCAGTGCGCCCGCCACTCCTCCGCGGACAGGAGCCCCGTCTCCCAAAAGGCCGGTTCGCTCCAGGGCGAGGCGCGGCCGTGGTTGTCCCAGACCCGGACGCGGTAATGGTAGCGCGTGCGTGATTGGAGGGGGCCGCCCCCGTACGCGACGTGCAGGGATCGATCGGATGCCACCCTCCCGGTGTCCCAGGCGATATTCCCGAACGAGGGATCCTCCGGCGCCACCTGCAGTTGGTAGGCTGTCTGCAGGACCCCCCGCCCGTCCGCAACGATCCGCCAGCTCAAGCGGGGAACCGCCGTCCCGATGCCGATGGGGTTCACACGGTATTCGCACCTCGGGTCCGCGACTGCCAGAGACACGCCCATCACCCCCCATGGTCAATGCCCATCTCCGCGGCGAGGGTTCTGGGCCGGAATTTCGCCACATCCCGCAGAAAACCTTCCCCAGACTATACAAGACAAGTATCTCCGACATGCCGGCAAGAGGCTGTCGCGGCAGTCAATCCGCGATCACTGTCGTCCGCACCACGGCCGGATCGGTGAAGCGGTCGAGCACATCACGGGAGCACGTGGCATAGTCATCGATGACCGCCCCTTCGTCCCCGGCCTGGAACCAGTGGATGGATCCCGGCGGCAGGCGGATCTGATCCCCTGGCCGCAGGACAGTCTCATACCGGGCGGTGTACCATTCCTCCCGCCCCGCGGGCGGGGCCCCCCCGGGGTTGGGGGTGGCGGGCCCCTCCGTGTAGAGGTAGACCAGGCCCCAGCGGACGCGCATGATCTCCTCCTTGCCCGGGTCCTCTCCCACGGCCGGATGCCAATGCTCCGGGCAGGTCTGGCGCGGTCCGAGGATGATGAGTTTTGCGCTGATCCGGTCGGTATTAAAAAAGGTCAGGGTCTCGATCCCGGTGCGCGCGGGATCGCCGAGCCCGAAATCGGACACGACGACTGCCTGCCGCTCGTCGTCGCGGATGACGGCGCCCGCCTTGGCCAGGATCGCCAAGGCCATCTCCCTTAGGCTAACCTCTTGCGCGCGCGTGATCACGGCTTTGGTGCTCCTTTCTCGAAGAACTCCGGGCATCAACAAACATGCTTACAGATCGATGCCTAATTGCTCGAAAATATACGCCGTGATACCGGCGGTGCCCAGCTCCCTTGCCTCTTCGCGCATCCGGGCGAGCACGCCGGGATCGATCTTCCGCGCCGCCGCCGCCAGGGCCTGGATGATCCCTGCCGACGCGGCAAAGCATGCTTCGGGATCCATGCGGGCTGGGAAGACGTCCAGCGTGTACCAGTCGTCATAACCCATGCGCCAGGCAGTCCAAAAGATCTCCAGGAGATCCCAGGGATTGACGGCGCCGGGTATGAGATCCCAGTCCCAGTTCCGGTAGTTGTCGTTGACGTGGATATAGGGTTTGATGCCGTAATAGCCGAGCATGGCCAGGGCCTCGGCCGGGTTTTCCCCGCCGTACAGGGAATGACCGATGTCGAGGGTCACGCCGAGATTGGGCAGGCCGAGTTCCTTGACGAGCAGGATCGAGCGGTAGGCGCCGCCCAGGGTGGAGCGGGCGCGCGTCTCCGAGGGCTTGTACTCGAGGCTCAGGGTCACGCCTGCGTCATGGGAGGCCGCCTCCGCCAGGCAGCCGGCCATGAGCCGCCAGTCCGCCCGGTAGTCGGCCTGAAAGGGGTAGTCGTGCCCATCCGACAACGGGCAAACGGTAACCCTGTTGCAACCAAGAAGGCGCGCCGCCTCCATGCCCCGCTTCAGGAAATCGACAGCCTTGCGCCTGATCGCGGCCTCGGGCGAGGTGAGCGACCCGGCGGCGAATTCCGGCTCGCCCTTGACGTTCACGTTGACGGCGCTGACGCCCAGGCCCGTCTCGCGCAGCGCCTCCGCGAGCGCGGCCCGATCCTGGAAATCATAGGGATAGACCAGTTCGAGGCCTGAGACGCCCCGGATGCGGGCGGCGGCCCGGACCTTTTCCGGGGCGGTGCGGGCTTGGCCATAAGTGCAGAACCTGTCGCGCAGCTCACCCAGGAATCCCGTGATGACGGCGACTTTGAGCATGGCGGTCATCCCTCCGGCGCGCGTTTCATGTTCTGGAAACCCTTTACCGGATCCATTATCGCCAGAGAGGTAAAAGTCCTGCAGCAGGTGGAGCTTGACGGTGGGCATTCTTTTTCATCGCGCGAAAAGGAATTCACCGGGCCGTGTAGAATTTCTGGTATTTGGTGATTTGGCTCCGGCGGGTGAACGCGGCGTCGGCCGCGCGTGACCCCTCGCTCCGGCGTAGCGGGAGTCGCCGTTGCTGCCGGAGCTTTCATATACCGGGAGGGATGCACGGAACAGCATAAATACCCACGCCATGGTAACTTTAAGGAATGAAGGAGGAGTCAGTTTGCCCAAATACGTCTATTTCTTCGGCGGCGGCGAGGCCGACGGGAGCGAGTCCATGAAGAACCTCCTGGGCGGCAAGGGAGCCAATCTGGCCGAGATGGCGGGCCATCCGGACCTGCGCCTGCCGGTGCCGCCGGGTTTTACGATCACCACCGAGGTCTGCACATACTACTACGCCAATAACCGGACCTACCCCGCCGAGCTCGCTGCCGAGGTCAACGCCGCCCTGGCCCGGGTGGAAGGGCTGATGGGCAAGAAGTTCGGGGACAAGCAGAATCCGCTCCTGGTCTCGGTCCGCTCCGGCGCGCGCCGTTCCATGCCGGGCATGATGGACACCGTGCTCAACGTGGGCCTGAACGACGAGACCATCCAGGGACTGATCGAGCAGACCAAGAACCCCCGATTTGCCTACGACGCCTACCGCCGGCTCATCATGATGTACGCCGACGTGGTCATGGAAAAGGCGGAGGGCATCGAGCCCAAGGGCGGCAAGGGCATCCGCAAGCTCCTAGACGAGCGCCTCGACGAGGTCAAAAAGCAAAAAGGATACAAGAGCGACACGGATCTGACCACCGAAGATCTCAAAGAACTCGTGGTGGAGTTCAAACGGATGGTCCGGGAGGTCCTCGGCAAGCCTTTCCCGGAAAAGCCCGAGGACCAGCTCTGGGGAGGTATCGGCGCGGTCTTTATGAGCTGGAACGGCAAGCGCGCCGTGGAATACCGCCGCATCGAAAAGATCCCCGACGACTGGGGTACCGCGGTCAACGTGCAGACCATGGTCTTTGGCAACATGGGGGAAGACTCGGCCACGGGCGTTGCCTTTACGCGGAATCCCGGCAACGGCGAGAACCAGTTCTACGGCGAATACCTCGTCAACGCCCAGGGCGAGGACGTGGTGGCCGGCATCCGCACGCCCGCCCCGGTCAACGAGTACTCCAAGAACGCCCAGAGCGAGCATCTCCCCACCCTGGAAAAGACCATGCCCGGGATCTACAGCGAGCTCTTCAATATCCAAAAGCGGCTCGAAAAGCACTACCGTGACATGCAGGACATCGAGTTCACCATCGAAAAGGGCAAGCTCTTTATGCTCCAATGCCGCGTGGGCAAGCGCAACGGCGCGGCCGCGGTCCGCATGGCCACTGAGATGCACGCCGAGGGCCTGATCGACGCCAGAACGGCCGTCATGCGCGTGGCCCCCAACCAGCTCGTGGAGCTGCTCCTGCCCATGCTCGATCCCAAGGCCGAGGCCGGCACGAAAGCCATCGCCAAGGGCCTGCCCGCCGGTCCCGGCGGCGCCAAGGGCCGCGCCGTCTTTTCCTCCGAGGACGCGGTCAAGTGGGCCGAGCGCGGAGAAAAGGTCGTCCTGGTGCGCGAGGAGACCTCGCCCGAGGACGTGGACGGCATGCACAAGTCCCAAGCGATCCTAACCAGCAAGGGCGGCATGACCTCCCATGCGGCGCTCGTGGCCCGCGGCTGGGGCAAATGCTGCATCGTCGGCTGCTCGGACATCGAGATTGCCGCCGACGGTAAATCTTTTACGACCAAGGGCGGCAAGGTCGTGAAGGAGGGCGACTGGATCACCCTGAACGGCACCAAGGGCCTGGTCTATGAGGGCAGCCTGGAACTGGTCGACGCCGACCTGGAAAAGAACCAGACCTACAAGGATTTCATGAAGCTGGTCGACGCGGTCCGCGTGCTCAGGGTGCGCACCAACGCCGACACGCCCAAGGATGCCAAAAAGGCCGTGGAATTCGGCGCGGAGGGCATCGGCCTCTTCCGCACGGAGCACATGTTCTACGGCGAAGGCTCCGACAAGCCGCTCTTTCTCCTGCGCAAGATGATCATGAGCAAGACCGAGGCGGAGCGCAAGTCCGCCCTGGCCGAGCTTTTTCCGTATGTCAAGAGCGACATCAAGGCCACCATGGAGGCCCTGAACGGCCTCCCCATCGTCATCCGCCTGCTCGACCCGCCGCTGCACGAGTTCGTGCCCCACAACGAGGAAAGGTTGCAGGCGCTCGGCAGGGAACTGGGCGTGAACCAGGCTGAGCTGCAAAAACGCGCCGAGGGCCTGCGCGAGAATAATCCCATGCTCGGTCACAGGGGCGTCAGGCTCGGCATCACCTACCCCGAGATCACGGAGATGCAGGTGCGCGCCATCCTCGAGGCCGCGGGCGAGCTCGTCAAGGAGGGCAAGAAGGCCCATCCAGAGATCATGATCCCGGTCACCGGCAACGTCAACGAGCTTAACGACCAAAAGGCCATCGTGGACCGCGTCTACAAGGAAGTCTGCGCCAAGCTCGGCTTGAAGGAGATCCACTTCCTCTACGGCACCATGATCGAGATCCCCCGCGCCTGCCTGACCGCGGGCAGGATGGCCGAGACGGCGGAGTTCTTCTCGTTTGGCACCAACGACCTGACCCAGATGAGCTTCGGCTTCAGCCGCGACGACATCGGCTCGTTCCTCCCGGATTACCTGGATAAAAAGATCCTCAGGGACGATCCCTTCCAGACCATCGACCAGGAGGGCGTGGGCGAGCTAATCCATATGGCGGTCGAACGCGGCCGCAAGACCCGCCCGAACCTGGAGGTCGGCATCTGCGGCGAGCACGGCGGCGACGCGGACTCCGTCAAGTTCTGCCACCGCGTGGGCATGGACTACGTCTCCTGCTCCCCGTTCCGGGTGCCGATCGC
>JBLNBS010000007.1:0-9272 GCA_050260175.1 Patescibacteria group bacterium
ATCCCAGGGCCAGGATGGCCCAAGAGCCGCGAATGCCAAGGATGGCACCGAGCGAGCATGCCGTGTGGCTCGGCATCCGTGCCTGCGCCGGGGTTTTCTTGGGTCAGGTATTATAGACCCAAAAGTCGGCGCCCCGGATGGGCGACGGCCACTCTTTAGCACGGATGGTGTGACACCGCGCCGGGTGCGCCGGATACGACTTCTTCGACATGCTTGCGGCCTCAGGGCCGAGCAGATCTAGGAGCAAGGAAGTCGAGGAGCGCAGACGTACGATGGTACGTCGAGCACCGAGACGACGCGGCGACGACGAGATGCGACGGCCATCAGGCCGCACCGGCGCACCTGGCGCCGTTTATCCCGCCCTACACAAGTTGTCAGAAGAAAGCTTATCCGACGCGGCTTCTCGGCCGGACCTGACAATGTAGCATTAGGAGGCAATCCCGATGAAAAGAACCTTTCCCGCGATCCTCTGCCTGGCGCTCGCCATCATCCTGGGGCTCGGCCTCGGGCTCCCCGTCTGGAGCCGCGAGGCGCGGGCCGTCCGCGTGGCCATGGGCTACATCCCAAACGTCCAGTTCGCGCCCTGGTACGTGGCTGAAGCCAGGGGCTACTTTGCCCGCGAGGGCCTCGCGATCGACATGGACTACAGCATGGACGTGGACGGCCTGCTCCTTTTGGGGCAGGGCAAAAAGGAGTTCGCCGTGGGCGGGGGCGACATGGTCATCATCGGCCGCTCCCAGGGCCTGCCCGTCACCTACGTCTGTACGCTCTACGCCAAGTTCCCGCCGAGCATCGTGGCGCTGGAGGCCTCGGGCATCCGCGCCATGGAGGACCTGCGCGGCAAGCGGATCGGCGTGCCCTACATGGGCACGAGCTACATCGCGCTCCGGGCCATGCTGGCCAAGGCGGGCATGCGGGAGAGCGACGTGCGGGTGGCCATGATCGGCTACACCCAGATCCCGGCCCTCCTGGCGGACAAGGTGGATGCGGCGGTCGTCTTCGCCAACAACGAGCCGGTCCAGCTGGCCGCCATGGGCCACAAGTTCAACCAGATCTACTCCTCCGATTACTTCCCCCTGGTGGGCCACGGCGTGGTGACGAGCGAGCGCCTGGCGCGGGAGGACCCCAAGCTCGTCCGGGCCTTTGTCCGCGCCACGCTCAAGGGGATGCAGTACTGCCTGCGCCGGCCAAAGGAGGCCTTCAAGCTGGTTGCCCGCGCCATCAACCTCCCGGCCAAGGACGAGGCCGTCCAGTACCAGGTCTTCTTGGCGTCCATGCGTCTCTGGGAGAACGCCTACACCAAAAAGCACGGCCTGGGCAGCTCGGATCCGCAGTCCTGGGCCGAGTCGCAGCAGTTCATGCTGGAGAATGATTTCATCAAGAGCGCGACTGAGGTCGGAAAGCTGATGAGCAACGGGTTCTTGCCGTAGAGGAAGAGCAGCGGAGATGGCGTTATTTCGAAGTACGGGGGCGCACAGCTGTGCGCCCCCGCGGAGACGGTGCGGATTTTGTACCTATTACCTGGGACTGGTATATGGTCGCCGCACAGGCTGCTTTCATTGGGTAGGGGGATATAGTATACTAAGCATGTGGCACTTAGGTTTATGGAGGTTATAAACATGAACCCGCTCTTGCAGCGGATCACGGTGGATCCGAACATAGCATTCGGCAAGCCGTGCATAAGCGGCACACGGATCTGGGTCTCCCTCATCCTGGATTTCCTTGCCGATGGCCTGACCACGCAGGAGATAATCGCTGAATACCCGCAGCTGACCGAGGAGGATATCAGGGCGGCTATCGCGTATGGGGCGGAGATGTCGCGCGAAAGGTATGTGGAACTAACCTCTGATGAGGTAAGTTGATGCGTTTCAAGCTGGACGAAAACTTTGGCACGCGCACGCAGAAGCTCTTCCGAGATGCCGGACACCAGGTGGAAACGGTGCTCAGTGAAGGGCTTCAAGGTTGTTCAGACGAGCGTTTGCTGGATGTATGCCGGGCGGAGCATTTGTGTTTAGTCACCCTAGATATCGATTTCGCCGATGTCAAGAGATTCCCGCCATCTGACGCCTACGGTTTGGTTGTGATCAGGGTGCCGCGGAATCCGAGTTTAGCCATGCTGGAAAACCTGGTCCGTCAATTCTTATCAAGTCTACGCAGGATGCCTGTAGAACAGATGTTGTGGATAGTGGAATGGGGTAGAATCCGGATACATCAATATGATAGCGATTAATCTAAACTATAGTCCCCAAATGTGAAGATTTAAGCTTTAAATCGTATTTTTATCGACTATTGTTTTGTATGTCCTTAATAACATTTATGAACAGTAGGAGTGGGCGGGTTATAACAGAACATATAGATGTAATATCATATTTGTCATTATTAAGTGCAATCAATATGCTCTTCCTGATGTCCTCTAAGATCCGGCACACCATCAGCCGTTCGTAGACCGCATCGTATTACGGAACGCAACAGCAGGATAAACCTTCCTTTCCGTCGAACCCTCCCCTGGATTGATCCGGACAAGACGCCGAAGGCAAGCCCGCTCCCAAACCCCCTCCCTTTCGCAAGAGAGAGGGGCAGGGGGTGAGTTCCCCCAACCCGAATCAAGGGGAGGTTTCGCATGGACAAATTCTTCCTCAGCATCATCCACCGCCCGGAGCTGGTGCCGGAGTACCTCGACCGCGACGCCCAGGCGGGGCGGGTGGAGGAGGTGGGCAAGAAGGAGGTGGTGGGCGAGTCGCTCGACATCTTCCGCCTGCAGCAAAAGATCGCCCACGACCACGGTTTCCGCACCACCATCCAGATGACCTACGCCAGTCTCTACAATGACGAGGCCATCAACCTCGCCAAGGAACACCACGCGCGCTACGGCGACGAGATCGGCCTGACCTTCCTGGGGCTGAACTGCAAGGAGTTCCGCGAGCGCTTTCACAGCAAAGAGCTTGCGATCTGGCTCTTTTCCATGGAGGACAAGCGGGCCATCACGGACGCACTCTTTGCCCGCTTCCACGAGGTCTTCGGCTTTTACCCCACCTCCACGGGCTGCTACTACATGGACGCCGAACTGGTGAGCTACATAAAGGCAAAATTTCCCATGATCAAAACGGCCGTGGCCACCTGCTTTGAGGAGGGGCCGCGGGTCTACCACAACTGCAACCATTCCTGGTACACCCTGATGGACGGCGGGCCCTGGATGCCCTGGATCCCGTCCAAACACAACATTCACTGCCCTGCCTCGAGCGAGCGGGACGATATCGGCATCGTGGCCATCCCCCACCTCACGCGGGATCTCCTGGCCCCTATCGACAGCCCCGGCCTCTGGTTCGGCACCCATCCCCAGAATATCCTCCGCTCGCTGGCCTACGACGGGTTCAACTACCCCTACATGTACAACCTCATCGACCATTACGAGGCCTTGAAGAAGTATAACCGCGGCTACACCTACAACATGGTCTTCGTCGGCCCGGGCTGGATGAGCAAGAACGGCCGCTGGGAGGCGCCCTACGAACTTTTGGTCAAGAGCTACGAGGACTGCATGGCCTACTACGCCGAACTCCGCGACCAGGGGCGCATCGAGGACCTGACCATGACCGAGTTCGCGGACTGGTTCAGGGCCAACAAGACGTACCACGAGCCCACCTGCGCCCTGTGGCGCGACATCCTCTATGGCAGCAACAAGCAGGTCTTTTGGTACCTGGACCCGTTCTTTCGCGTGCTCATCGACATGAACCAGGGCGGAGCCTTGATCGACCTGCGGCCCTACGCGGCCAAGCTCGAGCGGCCCGTGGGCGTGGGCACCAAGTGCCTCCAGGACGCCTCCTACCCCTTCATCATCCAGTCCCAGTACAGGGCGGGGTATTTCACCCATTACGCCGGGGAGGGCGTCATCAAGAGCTGTAAAATCACCTACCAGGGTGAGGAGGTCGACCTTTGCGCTTGCCGGACCAGGGCGTCGTTCGAGGACCGGGGCGCGGAGCGCGTGCTGAGGCTCGAGCCGGTGGAGCTCGAATTTTCCGGCCTCACGCTCAAGCTCGCCACGACCTACACCTTTACCGAGGGCACGGGCGAGATCCGCATCGCGCGCCGGATCGTCGAGGCTTCCGATCCCGGCGCCGCCGTGAGCGTCAACGAATTCTTTGCGGGCTGCTACGGCACGAACGAGTATCCCCAGGACCTGACGGGCGTCACCCTGAGCTGTTCCGGGCCGTCCGGCGCCGAGGAACTGGCCTACGCCTACAAGTGCCGCGAGCGTTATGTCCCCGGGGCGGATCGGGTGGAGGCGGTCATTCCCCAGGTGGAGACGAGAGTCTCCATGCTGGCCCAGAGCCCCTGCCGCGAGGGGTATTTCAAGGAGGGTTACGCCTTCAGCCCCAACTTTACCCTGGGATTCAAGCAGGACCTCAGGCAGGGGGAGGAGATGCGGACATGTCTCAAGGTCGCAAAGGCAGGATGAACTACCGCTGTCCCGTCTGTTTCGGCAAGGAAATGGACATCGACATGCTCTACGACCGGGAAAAGGACGAGTACTACTGCATCAAATGCCCCTACGTCGGCAAGGAGGCGGAGGTGCTCGCCGCCTACGAGCGGCTCAAGCTCCGGTACAAGCTCATGCGGACGAGGATCACGAGTTTCGATTGAGATGGAGCTGGATGTCATATCTTGCCGACGGCGGCCTAAAGACCGCCACTAATCCGTTATAAGTGCCCCGAAAGGCACTGGGACCGGAAGGACACGTTCCCATCCAGGGATGGGTTTGTCTAGATTAGCGCCGGTGTTCACCCCGGCGTCGGCAGACAAAGATGGCGGGAAAAGCAAAACACGGCCTTATCTTTCCAGCGTAACCAATGCTATTAAAACATGTAGGAGATGGGGGTTTACACTTGCTGCACCTTGGCTCCGCCTGGTACCCCGAGCACTGGCCCGAGGAGCGATGGCCCCGCGACGTGCAACTGATGAAAGAGGCGGGCTTTACCGTGGCCAGGATCGCCGAGTTCGCCTGGTCGACCATGGAGCCGGAGGAGGGCCGCTACGAGCTGGACTGGCTGGTCCGGGCGGCCGATCTCCTGCACGAAAACGGCCTGGCGGTGGTGCTCGGCACGCCCACCGCGGCCCCGCCCGCCTGGCTGACGGCCAAATACCCCGAGACGCTCCTCGTCAGGGACGACGGGCGTCCGGCCCAGCACGGCAACCGCTGCCACTACTGCGTCAACTCCCCCGTCTACCACCGCAAGGCGGACGCGATCGTCTCGGCCATGGCGGAGCGCCTCGGCTCTCACCCGGCCGTGATCGGCTGGCAGATCGACAACGAATTCGGCCGGGCCTGCTACTGCGCGAACTGCCGGGCGATGTTCCAGGATTACCTGGCGCAACGCCACGGCGACCTGGCGACTCTCAACCGCCGCCTCTCCGCCGCATACTGGAGCCAGGCCTATAGCGACTGGCGGCAAATCCCCCTGCCCGTCGGATCCCACAATCCCGGGCTGATGCTGGAATTCCGGCGTTTCGTGAGCGAGAGCTTCCGGCGTTTTCAAGCGCTGCAGATCAAAACACTCCGCCCCTCGCTCGGCGGCAGGTTCGTCACGCACAACTTTTTCAGCCTCGGCAACATCATCGACCACCACGCCCTCGCCGCCGACCTGGACCTGGCATCCTGGGATTACTACATCGGCAGCGGCAACCACAATCGATTCGACGCGGCTTTCGCTTTCGACTTCACGCGGGGCTTGAAAAGGCGGAATTTCTGGCTCATGGAGACCCAGCCGGGCCACGTCAACTGGGCGGGAATCAATACCACCCTGGATCCGGGCGAGACGCGGGCCCTGGCATGGCAGGCCGCGGCCCACGGCGCCGACGCCGTGCTGTACTGGCAGTGGCGATCGGCCCCGGGCGGGCAGGAGCAGTATCATGGCACCCTGCTCGGCGCCGACGGTGAACCGCGGCCGCTCATGCGGGAGATCGCCCGCCTCGGCAGGGAGTTCGCGGCCATCGGCCCCGCCCTGGCCGGCACATCGCCGCGGGCGCAGGCGGCGGTCCTCTATGCTTACGACGCGCGCTGGATCCTGGAGTGGCAAAAGCATCACCAGGAGTTTAGCTATGTAAAACACCTCATGCGCTATCACCGGCATCTCAGCGCCGCGCTCCCTGCCGTGGACGTGATCTCGACCCTGGACGGCCTGCGGGATTACCGGCTGATCGTGGCCCCGGCCCTGATCGCCATGGACGAGGCCGTGGCCGAAAAACTCCGGGCGTACGTCGAGGCCGGGGGCCATCTGGCCCTCACCGCGCGCACGGGGCAAAAGGACGGCCACAACGCCCTGTTGCCCATGCGCCAGCCCGGACCCCTGGCTGACGCGGCCGGCGTGGAGGTGGAGGAATTCTACGCCCTGGCGGGGGAGGTCCCCCTGGTCCCCGGAGAGTCGGCCGATCTTGCGGGCACCGTCTCGCTCTGGGCGGAGACGCTCCAGCCCAGGTCCGAAAAGACGGCGGTCCTTGCCCGTTACGGGGAGGCCGGCGCCTGGCTCGACGGCCGGGCGGCGATCACCGCGCACGCGGCGGGCGGGGGCATGGTCTACTACATCGGCGCCGTCCTGGACGATGCAGCCCAGGAGGCGATGACACGGAGGATGCTGCGCGCCGCCGGTCTCGAGCCTCTCCCCGCCGCCGCGGCGGAGATCGAGACGGCCGCGAGGTACGGTCCGGATGGCAGGGAGGTGCTCTTTCTGATCAACCACAATCGACACGAGGCGGAGCATATCCTGCCCCGGCCGGGCCGCGACGCCCTGACCGGCAGGGTATACGCTGCAGGCGAGAGGCTCGTCTTGGAGCCATACGGGGTGGCCGTCCTGATTGGGGGTAAAGAGGGGAAATGAGTGCCGTAAGCGGTGCGGCAAGTCTCGCCAGTCCTAAAAAGAACTGTGAAAAAGATTCTGGAACGCAGATTAAAAGTGGCGTGAAAAAGGTACCGGAACGCAGATTATGGCGATTAGTACCCAGAGACAAGGAATTATAGAATCGCATGAAATCGATATGTTGCCTAATCCGCATAATCGCTTTACATGATTAGAAACGATTTAACAGGATTAACATGATTTTCAGGATTTACATAGATTATTTGTCTATTAAATTATTTTTATTAATGATCTTAATCTTAAATCTTGTTAATCCCATTAATCATGTAAATCATGTGATGTCGTTCCCTGTTGGTGCTGAGAGGACAGCACCCACTTGCGCCGACCAGCGGCTCCAGAGCACCTATAATCGCGGATCCACCGGCTCGCTCTCCAGGGCCAGCACGCCAAAGACGCATTCATGCACTCTGTAGAGTGGTTCTCCGCGGACGAACCGCTCCAACGCCTCCACCCCCAAGGACATCGTCCTGCCCGGCGAGATCAGGGAGATCATGAATACTGTCCTGGTCGCCGAGAAAAAGGCTCAGGCCAACGTGATCACCCGCCGGGAGGAAGTAGCCTCCACCAGGAGCCTGCTCAACACGGCCAAGCTCATGGAGGAGAACCAGACCCTCTATCGCTTGAAAGAACTCGAGTTTCTGGAATGGATCTGCGAGCGGATCGGGAGCATCTCCGTGATCGGCGGGAATTTCCTGGAGCAGTTGAACGCCTTGTTGGATACCGGGAAGAAAGGCTAGACAAGAAAAGCGGATGGATCTGGGGAGCCCCCGCCGCAAAGCGGGGGCTTTATCTTGGCTGACCAGGCATCAAAGCCCGTCACCGCCGAAATGTTCCTGCAGAAAGGCCAGATCCAGCTCAGGGTAGACCGGGAACCTCGCCATCAGCGCCCCGACTCGCGCCAGAGCCTGTTCCCTGACTGCGGGCGCGAGTGTATACTTCGCCTTGCTCGGCCGGCCCGCGTTCTCCCCGGTGGTGCTCGTCTCCGGCCTGGTGCCCTCCAGGACGAGCTTCAAGAGGGCCGCAATCTCCTTCATCTCTTCAGCACCCATGCCCAGGGTGGTGACGGCCGGCGTGCCGACCCGCAGGCCGCTCGTGTACCATGGGCCGTTGGGATCTCCGGGCAGGGAATTGCGGTTCAGGGTGATACCGCATTCGCGCAGGGCCGACTCGGCCTGGCGCCCGGTGAGGCCGAACGGGGAGACGTCGATGAGCAGGAGATGGTTGTCAGTGCCGCCCGTGGCGACGACCATATCCTGCGCCAGGCACTCCCGGGCCAGGGCGGCGGAGTTTGCCACGATACCCCGGGCATACGTCTTGAAAGCGGGCGTCTCGGCCTCCACCAAGGCCACCGCCTTGGCGGCCATGACATGGGGCAGCGGGCCGCCCAGGACCAGCGGGCAGCCCTTGTCGACGTGCCGGGCGAATTCCTCCGTGCACAGCACCATGCCGCCGCGCGGGCCCCGCAGGGTCTTGTGGGTGGTGGTCGTGACGACATGGGCGTGGGGCACGGGATTGTTGTCGCCGGTAAAGACGCCGCCGGCCACGAGGCCCGCGAAATGCGCCATGTCCACCATGAGGACGGCGCCCGCCTCGTCGGCGATGCCGCGCAGCCGCCGAAAGTCGATCTTCCTGGGATAGGCGCTGTAGCCCGCGAGCAGGATGAGTGGTCTGATCTCCAGGGCGAGCCGGCGCAACTCCTCGTAATCGAGCAGCCCGGTGCGGGCGTCCACCCCGTAGGTATAGGCCTCGAACATCTGGGCCGAGATGTTCTGGCGGTAACCGTGCGTGAGATGGCCGCCGGCGTAATAGTCCATGCCGAGCAGTTTCTGGTCGCCCAGCATGCGGCGGAGGCGCGCCCAATCCCCACGCGAAAGCCTGCACGGGTCGGCTTCGCCCAGTTCCTCCAGGGCCGGCGTCTTGACGCGGGCGTTGAGGATGGCCCAGTAGGCGACGAGGTTGGCGTCGGCGCCGCTGTGGGGCTGGACGTAGGCGTGTTCACAGCCAAAGAGGCGGCAGGCCCGCTCGGCGGCAAAGGCCTCGATGGCGTCCACGTTGTCGCACCCGGCGTAAAACCGATGGTAGGGATAGCCCTCGGCGTACTTGTCGGTGAGCAGGTTGCCCATGGCGAGCTGGGTCGCGAGGGAGGAGTAGTTCTCACTGGCGATCAGTTTCAGGTTGCGGCGCTGATCCGCCAGTTCCCGGACGATCAGGCCGGCGATGCCGGGTGCCGTCCCGGCGACGGCGGACAGATTGGCGAGGTAGGCGAGGAACGCGGGATCGATGCGATCAGGCGGGGTCTGTGCCAGATAGGCCTGGATTGCGGATGAGGCCATGCTTGTCCCTTCCCTGTGCCGTTTTTGCGAG
>JBLNBS010000008.1:0-2829 GCA_050260175.1 Patescibacteria group bacterium
CCGCCGGGACAGGTTGGCGGCGCCGGCACGGGAATGCAGATTTGCTGGCCGATCATGAGCCGGTTGGGATCAAGACCCGGATTGGCCGCCAGGATGGCCTGGACCGTGGTGCCGAACCTGGCTGCCAGGGCAAAGAGCGTATCGCCGGCCTGGATGGTGTAGACGGTACCACCTGGGCATGAGACCGGGGGATTGATCATTGCGCGGGGCCTCCTTATTACCCCCCGTTTCCGCCGGATTTCGCAAGTGCCTTTACCACCGGCCGATCGGCGCCAATGCCGCGGCATGCAGCCTGGTATGGCTTGCACTTACGCAACTCCGGTTCGAAGCGATCCCGGCGGATTTCCCCCCGTACGCTCGCGGCAATATCCCGCCGGTCACGAAGCGTCCGGGATCCGGGATCGATCTACTCTTGCGAGGCTCGGGGGCACGGGCGAACTGCCTGTTCGCCATATCCTATGCCGCGGGTACAGATGATGCTAACAGCACGGGACCTCGGCATGGGTGCGACGGCTCCGCGTTAGCCGGCAAGACATCATTTCCTGGAACGCGCGCTCCCCGCCGTCGTTAACCGGCAAGAGGAGATCGTACGGCCAACCCGGATTTCGAAAGCGCCTTTTGTACCCGCGGCCCCGGTCCCCATGCCCATCGCGCGCCAAAGACGCGGCAAGCCGGGGGTGAAGCTTGCGCTTTCGAGTTCGATCTTCGTGGCAATACTGTGACTGATGGCCCTTGGCGCAGCGAGGAAAGGCTTGGCTGCCGGCCATTGACAGAAGGTATCGGAACCGGGATTGGCGAAGGTTTCTCGTTCAAAGTCGGTAGCGGGAGGTTTCCATGCTATGAAGAAAACACGGATCCTGACGGGGATCGCCTGCGTAATCCTGGCCGTGCTGGCCCTGGCCATGGTACCCGTCTCGGCACAGGACGAGGCGCGGTTCACCGCGGTCATGGAACAGATCGTGGCCAGTTACAACAGCGGAAACTACGAGGCCATCCACGCCATGTTCAACGAGCCGGCCGCCGCGACCACCACCAAGGAGAAGACCGCGGCCTTCTTTAAGGGGCTGGCCGACAAGCTCGGCAGGATCACCAAGACCAGTCCCCCCGACGTGATCGACGTCATGCGCGCCAGCTTTGTCCTCTATCTCGAGCGCGGCGTCATCGACGCGCAGTTGATCCTGGACAGCAGCGACCGCATCGCGGGATTGGTGATGAAACCGCGCATGCCCGCGGCCAAAGTGCCCGACAGGCAGACGTCCGTCCTGCGCCTGCCTTTCGAGGGGCAGTGGTTCACGCTCTGGGGAGGGGAGACGGCCACGCAGAACCAGCACGTGGTGGGGCACCGCAGCCAGCGTTTCGCCTGCGACTTCGTCGTCCACGGGCCGGACGGCAAGAGCTATAAGAACGAGGGCAAGAAGAACGAGGATTTCTACGCCTTTGGCCGCAAGGTCCTGGCGCCCGCCGCGGGCACGGTGGTGGACATCATCAGCGGCATCCGGGACAACAAGCCCGGCCAGCCCAATCCATATTATCTCATGGGCAACGCCGTGATCATCCTCCACCGGCCGGGCGAGTACTCGTTCATCGGGCACCTCAAGTTCGGCTCGATCGCCGTCAAGCGGGGCGACAAGGTCAAGGCCGGCCAGCTCATCGGACTTTGCGGCAATTCGGGCGCCATCACCGAGCCGCAGATCCATTACTCCCTCATGAACAGCATGAGCCTTTCCGAGGCCACGGGGATCAAGACGCTCTTCAAACGGGTCAGGGTGACCAAGAACGGCTCCACCAAGACGGTCTCCGACTACCTGCCCGTCAAGGGGGATCTCGTCAAGCTCTGAGGCTCTGTTCTGGTTGGTGGTTGATCTCGTAAGCCGTTTTCCCGGGCCGACGGTGCCCTGAAGGACACCGCTACACAAATGGCGGCAAGCCGTCCGTGGCTGGGATTAATATCGCGTCCGTTTTCAGGGCCTTTAGGCCCTTGCCCGATTTTGTGTAGCGGCAGGCTCTCAGTCGGCGGAATGAGCCTCCTAGAGCAACCACGGTTCAGAACAGAGCCAGAAAGCTTATCCGACCCTGTATCCTTGACGCAGAAATCGACGTAGCTCGATTGAACGTCTATAGAAGACAGCGATTGGGCTTAGAAGCCAACGGCTGATTGCATCCGGCAATCCCAGGGCCAGGATGGCCCAAGTGCCACGAATGCCAAGGATTATGGACCCTGAAGCCGGCGCCCCGGATGGGCGACGGCCACTCTTCAGCACGGATGGTGTGACACCGCGCCGGGTGCGCCGGATTCCGCTTCTTCGATACTGCTTGCGGCCTCAGGAGCAAGCAGATCAAGGAACGAGGAAGTGAGGAGCGCAGGCGTACTAAATGTACGCCGAGCAGCTCAACGCAATTTTGCCGACATTGTATGGTGAAAAAGCGATGATTCACCGCTTTTTCACCAAAGATTCGGAAGCAAAATTGCGTCGGGGAACGACGAAGTGACGCCGAGATGCGCAGCCATCTCTGCCCAGGAAGGGCTTAAAGCTTGCGACGACACGGATGTCCAAAGCAAGCAGGCCGCACCGGCGCACTCGGTGCCGGCTATCCCGCTCTACAAGAGTTGTCAAAAGAAAGCTTATCCGACGTGGTTCTCGACTGGACCTGACAAAGCAATACTACAGGTAAAAGATGCGATCCCGGTATTTCTCGAAGAGCGAGGCATTGGCGTCCATGCCTCCGTCCAGATTGCCGCTGGTGAGCACGGGGGGCTCCACGCCCTTCTCGAGGAGCCTCTCCACGACCTCGGCCACGATCGAGTGGAGCATGACCGCCCCGACGACA
>JBLNBS010000009.1:0-20196 GCA_050260175.1 Patescibacteria group bacterium
CTGCTTTGTGCCATCCGTGGCAGTCGCTAGGCTTTCCGCTCTCCTGCGGATGGATGGTGACGTGGATTTTGACCCCATCATCAGGAGGTCCAGGAACCTGGGTTCCTGGTCACGGGATTCCTTGCGCAATGCCATTGCTCCGATTCAGTTCCAGGTGAAAGAGCGATGGTTCAACACTCTTTCACCTGGAAGATAAATCAAGGAAATGGCATTGCGGGTGTGCGACCACAACCTTGCAACAACGACGTAATCCTTGATTTATCCGTTTTTCGAATACAGCGGTGAACCTTCGCTGTATTCGAAAAACCTTTAATGAGCTACGTCGTTGTTGCATAGGTCCTGGAGGGTGCGGCCTGCTCTGAGCAGGATGGGAATGTGGCCATCCTGGCGAGCAGGCTTACCAACATCCTGTCGAAGAGGAGGACGGAAAGTGCCTCCCGCGACCCTGATACCAACATAAAACGAATTCTACAATCCAGGTGGATACTCTAGAGGCGGTGTGAAAAAGGCCGATCGCCGTCAACCCAGGGTTGAAACCCTGGGCTATTCAGGAAAACACTTTTAAAACCCGTACGTCCTGTACGGGTTCGGCGAAACTTCGAAGACTATCCGAGCCCTGTCAGGAGGACAGGGCTTTGGAAAGATCGTTCAGGTGTAGCCCGGGGATTCATCCCCGGGTAGAGAGACGGGTTTTTCACACCGCCTCTAGAATTTCTCACAAGGAGGCATCACTCCTGCCCGATTTTGCGATCAGATCAGCCAGCGGCGGCGATCTGGCGGCGATCAACGACATCTACAACGACGCGGTCCTGCACACCACCGCCACCTTTGACCTGGAGCCGCGCGGCATGGAGGAGGCGTCCGCCTGGTTCCGGGCGCACGGCGCCGCCTACCCGCTCTTCGTCGCCGCTTGCGGCGGCCGGGTGATCGGCTGGTCCTCCCTGAGCCCCTATGCCCCCCGCCCCGCCTACCGCTATACCGTGGAGGACTCGGTCTACGTGCACCGCGACTATCGGGGCCGCGGCGCCGGGCGGGCCCTCCTGGCCGCCGTGGTCCAGGCGGCCGCGGCGCTCGGCTACCGCGCGATCGTGGCCAAGGTGGCCGACCACAACGGGCCCAGCCTGGCCGTGCACAAGGCCTTGGGTTTCGCGGAGATCGGCACCCTGATCGCCGTGGGGTACAAGTTCGACCGCTGGCTCGACGTGGATCTCCTGGAGTTGCTCCTGCCGGCCGGGCGGGCCGGCGGCATGGCATGATCAGCCGGCATTTCACCGTCGCGGTCTTCGTCGCCGCCAATGGGCGGGTGCTCCTCCTCTACCACCGCGGGCTGCGCAAATGGCTGCCCCCGGGCGGCCACATCGAACCCGGCGAGACGCCGGACGAAGCGGCCAGGCGGGAGGTGCGGGAGGAGACCGGCCTGGAGATCGATCTGCCGCGGCCGGCGCCCCTGGCCCCCGGCGGCCCTCCGCGCCTGGCGCAACCCGCCGGAGTCCAGCTCGAGACGATCGGGAGGGATCACGAGCACATCGACCTCGTCTACTTTGCCGCGCCCGCCGGCACCCCGCTGGAACCCCGCGGCAGCGCCGAATCCGAGCGTGTGGGCTGGTACGGCCCGTCGGAATGGGACGAGATCGGCGTGGACGAGGAGATCAAGGCCTGGTGCAGATTGGCGGTTCTAACTCTGCTATAGACCTCATAAGAAAATAACCCGGACGGTTCCGGAGGGGCGCACTGCTGTGCGCCCCTGCAGAGACGGTGCGTATTTTCATCCTTTGTTTGTCCCGGCGGAACGCCGGGGTGGGATACTCTGTAAAAAAGTTCACCATCCCTCCCGGCGGCCTAAAAATCGCCGCGGCGTCCTTTAGGGCGCCGCCGGCCCAGCCCCCGGTTCCTCCGGCACGATCGCCCAGGCCACGAGGTAGGCGATGAAGCCGGGCAAGCAGCCCAGCATGAGGCTGCCGACGGCCCACAATACCCTCACGAGCGTGGGATCCACCTCGAGGTAGCGGCCCAGGCCGCCGCAGACCCCGGCCACGAAACGGTTGCCGCGCGAGCGGTAGAGGATCTTCAAACGCAACTCCCCCTTTTCATGGAGCATCAACGCCGTATCCTGCCCGATCGTTGCGCACTGCTCCGCTTCCGTCTCCTGTCTGCTGGAACATTTATCCAATGAGTCATATTGACACGGCCTGGATCGAATGTTAAAATGCTGGTGTATCGATTCCATATCTCGGTTCTCTTGGCGAAGCGAGGAAACAGAGCCCGTAAACTGGTCACTTGGGCTTTGTCGAGCTAGTAGTGAAACCGGCGCCGGCATTTGTACCGTGCGTCGGTTTTTCTATCCGCGTCCGGTATACCAAAAATCAAAGGAGGAAGGAAAGGGCATGAAACGCATTCTCCTCGTCACCCTCGGTCTCCTGCTCATCGGCGCCCTCGGCACCCTGGGCCTGGCGGCGACCACCGCCGACGGCCAGCTCGACATCCTCGTCGACTCCTACGGCGACATCGGCATCTCCGCCGGTACGGCTCTCATTCACGTCACCAACCCGGCCGCGGGCACCTACGTCAGCGCCCCCGACTTTGGCCTCACTGTGACGGCCAATGTCGACTGGACCATCTCGGCCGAGATCACGGGCTGGGAGGCTGGCTTCAATCCGTTCAACGCCGACGCCGTCCACTTTGGCCCGGCGGGCGGCCCGTACGTGGCGCAAAACGGTACTTGCGCCACCGGCGTCCTCTGCAACAACCAGGCCGTGACGGTCGAGGCCCAGCTCGACCTGACCCGCGTCACCACCGGCCTGCCCTTGTCCCCGGTCTCGGCGGGCGCCAACAACCACGGACATGTGACCTTTACCCTCCATACGAGCTAAGTTCTGGCTCGAGACGGGAGAACGAGCATGAGGGCGATTAAGCGGCGCAAAAACATAGGGATCGTTCTCCTGCCGCTCGCGTTCCTGGCATGGAGCGGGCTGTTCGGCCCGCTCCATGCGGCGGACGTGGGCGTCAGCCCGACCGCGGTCGTGCTCCAGATCCAACCCGGGCAGACCCTCTACGGCAGGCTCAGGGTCGACTGCCACACCGCCAAGACGACGGTCAACGCCTACGTCGGCGATTGGTCCTGGGACGAGTTGGGCAGGCGCAGGTTCGTGCCGGCCGGCACGGTCAAGCGCTCGCTCTGCGGCTGGATCGAGCTCTCGCCCCTCACCTTCTCGCTCAACCCCGGACGCATCCAGGCCCTGCAGTACAGGATCACGGCCCCGCAGGACATCACGGGCAGCTATTGGGGGATAATCTTCCTCGAATCAATATCAAGCCCGCAGGGGCCGGAAACACCCGACATCGGGCTCGTGGCCCGGCCGCGGCTGGGCATTCCCGTCTACGCCACGACGAGCCGCGGCGCGGTCGTGGACGGCCAGCCCATCGACACCAAGGCCTCCTGGACGCCGGGCAAGGGCCTCGCGGCCTCGGTCACCTTCAAGAACACGGGCAATACCATCGTGACCCTCAAGGGTCAATTCGAGATCGTGAGCAAGAGCGGCGCCATTATCGCCGCGATACCATTTGGCAAGGACCCCTTGAAGGTGCTGCCGGACGGGATCAGGCTCATCTCCCTGGCCTGGAACGAGCCGATCAAACCCGGCAACTACGTGCTCCGCGCCGTCGTGGATTTCGGCGGCAAGACCAAGAAGGCGGGCCAGCGATCTTTCAAAGTCCAGGGTTGAGACACGCTCCCTTACATTAACGATCGAAAATCATGCCTCACGGCCAATACAAATACATATAGATGTATCGGGATTGCAGCGGTCAAGTATGGGATAAACGGGATTCCTTGGCGAGGCGATGAAGCAAGGTTCGTATCTGGTCACTTGAGCCTTGCGAAGCCAGTAGTGAAACCGGCGCCATTCTTTTTAGACGGCGCCGTTTTTCTTGTCTCTTGGGAAAATAATCACTGAGGGCGGAAGGTTATGAAACGCATCGCGCTCGGCCTCGTCATCGTCGCGGCGATCATCGCTTCGGCCACGGTCGGCTTGGCGGTGGCCATGGGGGACAGGTTCCACGACACCTCGGTCCTCTCTTTCACCATCTCCGGGGGGTACGCGCTCGAGGTGATCGGGAGCTACAGCTTTACGGTGCCGCCTCCCCCCTTTGTCGAGCAGCGCGACGACCTCATCGTGCGGACCTGGTGCAACCTGGATACTTACCGCATCAATGTCAGGGCGAGCGCGGAGATCAGCGGGCCCTCCAACCAGATCACGCTTAACAACCTCCATTACATCGGGCTCACGGAGACGCTGCCCCACACGCCGGTGGAAAAGGCGCTGACCCTCTCGGATTCGCTCTGGTTCACGGGTGTCAGGACCATCCAGACCGATCATACCGCGGAGCTGCGCCTGACCAACCTGACCGCCTTGGAGCCGTCCGGTACTTACTCGACCACCGTCGTCTTTACCATGGTTGCGCCGTAAGCCCTGGAAGCGATGTGACAAAGCCCGAAGACCTGTTTCGGACCTCGCCCGGCATCCTTATTACGACCGCCGGGGTACAAACTCTGGTATCATATGCCGCATGGCAAGACTGTATCTGGATCTGGTGGTCTATGGCATTACATGCATAGGCTCCTCAGCGGAAGGCGGGGCAGGTTTGGCGGAGCGCGGTTTACGTCTCAAAATCATATTCGTCATCCTGGCCGCGGCGGCCATCGGATACTTTGCGCCGGCGCGCGCTTACAAGCTGACGGTCATCCCCAACCGGCTCGAACTCACGGTCAAGCCGGGGGGTCGGGTCCAGGGCAAGATCATGGTGGGCGGCGAGTTCGACCAGCCGACCAGGGTCAGGGCCAGCATCGCCGACTGGGGCATGGACGCGCAGGGCAAAGTCATCCTGCAGCGCCTGGGCACCCAGCCCAGATCCATGGCCAAGTGGCTCTGGCTCTCCCCGGCCGAGTTCCTGCTCAGCAGGGGGCGGACCCAGATCGTCAACTACCAGATCAAGGCGCCGGCGGGGATTTCGGGCAGCTACTGGTGCGCGCTTTTCTTTGAGAGCGCGCCGGCCGGACCGGTGGCCCGGGACACGGTCGGCCTGCGCACAGCCGTCCGCCTGGCCACCATGATCTACGTCTCGACCAAGCGCCTGGGCACGCTGAATGTGGAGATCGAGGACGTGACGGCCGCATACGGCGCGGGGCGCCTCGTCTGGCGGGCCAGGTTCTCGAATCCCGGGGAGTTCTTCGTCAGGCCGAGCGGGTTCTTCCTGCTCAAGAACGCCAGGACCGGCAAACTCGCGGCCAGGGTGCCGCTCCCCGGGCCGGCTCTGCTGCCCGGAGCCACGCTCGTCTGCGAGGCCGAATGGCGGGGGAAGCTCGCGGCCGGACAGTACGTGCCGTCCGTGCAGATCGACTTCAACAAGCGGGGCGCGAGGCAGGGGCCGCCCCTGAAAGTGGGATGACCATGATTTCATACGGCGGAGGGTCTGGCTCAATGTCGAAACGCATCACCACGTGCCTGCTTGTCTGCCTCGCCATCCCGGCCGTGGGCGCGTTCTCGCCCGGCGTCTGGGCCGACCAACCCATGAAGATCGAGCTGATCTGCATCGACCAGAATATCGGCACAGCCGCGCCGTCAGACCGCGAACAGGATTTTTACCTCCAGTACCCCGCGATGCAACAAACGGATTTCAGCCCCTGGCGCGTGGACTACGTAGGCCGCGACATGGGCAACGTGAGCATGGACATCTCCGCCGTGGCCGAGACGAACTTTACCGACGGCGCCGGACACACGGTCACCGTGGCGGACCACCTCTACTGGGCCGAGTATATCGCCTCCGGTCCCAGCCAAGGCCTGCAGCCGTATGTCACGGCCATTTACAACCCGACGCACTCAATCCCCCTGCCCACCCTGTCGCCGCCGGATGCCTCCCGCGTCGTGTCCAAGCTCGTCGTCAGGCACAGCCAGAACAACCCGGTACCCATGTACCTCAAGCTCCATCTGCACGGGGACGAACCGCCCGGCACATACAGCGCCACCTTTTACACCGAGGCCGGCTTCGTTACGCCGTAAGTGCTATTGTGCTATATTCACGCATCAAGGAGGGTTGGGGATGAGGGGGCGCCACCGCTTCATAGGGGTGTTGCTGGTTGCCACCATGGCGGCGGCGTTCTCTGCCCGCAGCGCGCGCGCGGCCACACTGACCTTCCCCGATCTTTCCCTGGCCGTGCCCGACGGCCGCAGCGCCGATCCGGGTGAACTCATCACCTATTTCTTTGGCATCACCAACAAATCCGCGGCCGCCATGACCATCGGCGTCGACTGGCGCTCGGGCTCGGACTGGCCGGTCGCGGGCGACGCGCCCGAGATCACGCTCGCCCCGGGCGAGGAGACCGTCTACCCCCTCTCGGTGATCGTGCCCGCGGACGCCCCGGCCGGCGCCGAGGACCGGCTCGAACTCATCCTGACCTACGGCTCCGAATCAGTGGCGCGGGCCGCGGTCGTGACGAGGGTCAACGCGCGGCACGACTTCGACCTTACCGGCCCCTCCCCGGTCACGTCCTCCCCCGGCACCGCGGTCAACCTGGCCTTTGTCCTCACCAACGTGGGGAACATGCCCGATGCATACGAATGCGAGGCGGTCTCGTATAACGGCTGGCCCCTGCAGGGGCAAAAAGCCGGCTTGTCCTTGGCGCCCTTTGAATCGGGCACGGTCGAGTGCGTCCTTGAGATCCCCCTGCGGGCCGCCAAGGGCGTCTCGGATTTCGTGACGCTCACGGTCCGCGCCAAATCCACCGGCGCCACGCGCAAGGCCGCGGTGCGGATCACGGCGGGCGCCGCGCAGGTCGAGGGCGAGGCGGCGGCGGGCGAGGCGAACTACCTCCTCTACGGCGAGCTAGGCCTCTTTTATGCCGATCCCGAGACCTTCGGCGGCTACCCAAAGGCCTGGCTCCACCTGCAGGGACCGCTCGAGCTCGGTTCGTGGGCGGAGTTTTTTATCGCGGAAACCGCGCTGCCGGCCGGCATGACCCTGACCGACCTCCTCCTTTCCTACCGGACGGACAGTTACCTGATTAAATTGGGTGAGTTCGGTTCGCCCTGGTCCGGCATGGTGAACCCCGGTTCTCCCCAGGCCGGTCTGGATCTGCAGTACTGGTGGGAGGGCAACCAGCGGGTCGAGCTGACCGTGGGCACGCCCACAACGACAACCTTCTCCCTTGATCCGGCCTGGTACGCCCTAGCATGGTCCGGGCGCTGGCCGTCCTGGGACATGACCGTGCGCCTGCTCCAGACGGAGATGGGGCCCAATACCGAAGGGCCTTACCTGGATGTCTCCGTGGACCGGTACGGTTTGGAGACTTCCTTCTCCGCCGATCTGGCCTACGGCCTGGGCGGCGACTACGGCGCCTCGTTGTTCTATGCCTGGCAGGGCAACCGCCTGGGCCTGCGCGGCGGTTTCTCCCTGATGGACGGGCTCAACGGCGACGGCCGGCGCTACACGCTGGCCCTGGGCGGCGACTACAGGTTATCACTCATCCGCAGGCTGGGCGTGGATTTCGGCCTCACCTACGGCGAGGCCGTGGGCCTGAATCCCGGCTACCTCTCGGGCAGTGCCGGGCTCATGCTCACGCTGGGACCCGATCTCAACCTCTATGCCTCCACTTCAGGCACATTCCTCGATCTGGCGGGCTGGGTCATGGATCAGGCCGAATACAAGCTGGGTCTGGGTTACGGCCTGGCCAATCCCGCCAACCCGCTCAGAGCCAGTCTGGAATTGCTGGTCATGGAAAAAACTGGTTACGGCATGGGGTACAACCTTGCCTTCACGGGCGAGTACCGCTTTAACCTCGACGCTCTGCGGGGCGACTTTTTGGCCAGCCTGTACGGGAACGTCGGCATAGATCCCCTGCTGATGAAGAATGCCGGCCTCAGCCTGACCTACCGCGACCGGGCTCTGGACGATCTGCTCGGCTACAGCCTGGGTTTGACGCTGAGCTACCCCGGCCCCCTGTATGCGCTCAACGCCGAGATGGTCTGGGACATCAACCGCGACACCACCTTGAGCGGACGTTTCCTCTTGACCGAGGAATACCTGTCGTTCCTCCTCCAACTCGTCCGCCAGTTCAACCTCACGCTCCCGCGGCCGCACGCCTCCGTCAATGTGACGGTCTTTCAGGACCTGGACAACGACGGGCGCCGGGATGCGAACGAACCCGGCATCTACGGCGTGGGCGTCACCCTGGACGGCCGGGAACTGGGGAGGACGGCGGACGGCGGGCGGCTCGTCCTCACCGGGGTGGCGCCGGGCAACCATACCGTGGACCTGGATTGCAGCTTTGATCCGGCGCTCCTGCCCACGGCCGCGCCCCACAGGATCGCGGTCAAGGCCGGCAAGAACATGAATCTGGACATACCGGTCATCAGGCTCACGCTCCTCACGGGGTACGCCTACGCGGACAAAAACGGCGACCGCGCCTATAACGACGGCGATCGCCTGCTGCCGGGCCTGCCCGTCGTCCTGACGAAACCAGACGGCGGCCAGGCCACGACGACCACGGGCCAAAACGGCGGTTATGCCTTTGCGGACCTGCTCCCCGGCATCTACCGGGTGCAGTTGATGCAGGACGGCTATCCCCTGGATACGGAGGTCACCCTGCCCGGCCCCTACGAGGTGGTCATCGCCCAGGAGGGCGTCCACACTCTGGATCTGGTCGCCCAGGGCAAGGACAAACCCGTGGTCGTGACCTTTATCGCCTCGCCCACCATCACGGCCGCCGCCGCGCCTGTCGAGGTGGTGCAGGGCGGTACCACCACCGTCAAGGTGGTGGCGGACATGCCGCTCTCCAGGATCCTCATCGAGAGCGGCGGCCGCGTGTTCGCGGATTGCAGCGTGGACGACGACAACTGGTCCGGGACGATCAAGATCCCGGACGACCAGCCCTTTGGCAGGCTCGTCCTGACGATCAAAGCCTGGGACGGCGGCGAGGGCCCCGGCACGACCCAGCTCGAGCTGCTCGTGGTGCGGCCGCTGGTCAGCCCCGCCATCGAGGCGTCGTCCCTGACCAGCCTCCCCATGCCGGGCCAGCCCCTGACCATCCGGGTTACAGCCGACATGGTGCTCTCCCGCGTGGAGGTGACCGTCCCCGGCGAGGAGCCTCAAACCTTTACAGCCAAAGGCTCCGAGTGGACCGGCGCGATCCTCGTCCCGCCGGATCAGCCTCCGGGGCTGATGACAGTCCGCATCCGGGCCTGGGATGGCGGCGACGAGCCCGGCGCATGCGAGCTTTTGGTCAAGGTCGGCAAGTACGAGACGCTACAGCAGCCCGAGTTCGCGGTGCCGCTGCGGCTGCGCATCAGCTTCGACTTCAATTCGTCCAGGATCAAGCCCGATTCCTACCCGATGCTGAACCAGATCGCCGAGGCGCTCAAGTCCCATCCCAACATGGGCCTGAAGATCGTGGGGCATACCGACAGCATCGGCTCGAACGAGTACAATCTCAAGCTCTCGCTGGCCAGGGCCAGGAGCGTCAAGGAATACCTCGTGAAAAAAAGCGGTATCGATCCGAACCGGATCGAGATCGCGGGCATGGGCGAGGAGCAACCCATCGCGGACAACGAGACCGAGAAGGGCCGGGCGCTCAATCGCCGCGTGGAGTTCGTCTGGCTGGAGATCGCCGTTGCCGGGACCGATGAGGACGGGGAGGGAACGGGCGCGCCGGGGGCATGACCGCGCTGGGGATATAGCTATATAACGCAGCACAGTAGCCCAGGAATGAATTATGGGCGAGAATGTCTCCTAAACCGTACCATCATCTCAGGAGGGGCGCACAGCTGTGCGCCCCTGTCGGATCCGGGCCAACCCATGCAGAAAACCGCCTGAGGCGGAGTAACTCCCTACCCGCCACCGGCCCACCAAACCATTCAGCCCTCGTTCATCTCGTGGATCAGGCGAAGGCCGATCAGGACCAGGTGCGGCTCGACCAGGTCGATGGTCTCCGCGTCGCCCATCACCGGCGCCAGGCCGCCCGTGGCGACGACGCGCGGCTTGCATCCCATCTCGGCGGCAAACCGCCGCACCATCCCGTCGACCAGGGCCGCGTAGCCAAAGATCAGACCCGCCTGCATCGAGGCTACGGTGTTCTTGCCAATGGCCGACCTGGGGCGCACCATCTCGATGCGGGGCAGCTTGGCCGCGCGCGAATAGAGCGCCTCGGCGGCGATGCCGAGACCGGGCGCGATGGCGCCGCCCAGATAGTCGCCCTGGGGGCTGATGGCGTCAAACGTGGTGGCGGTGCCCAGATCCACGATGACCAGGGGCGGCCCGTAGAGTTTGATGGCGGCCACCGCGTCGGCGACCCGGTCGGCCCCCACCTCGCGCGGGTTCTCGTACTTGATTGACAGGCCCGTCTTGATACCCGGCCCGACCTGCAGGGGCTCGAGGCCGAAATAGCGGCGGCACATCTCCACAAAGGTGGCTGTCGCGGGGGGTACGACGCTGGCCAGCGCGATGCCGGCGATCTCGCCGTGCGCCAAGCCTTCCTCCTTGAACAGGCTCCGCACGAGGAGGCCGTATTCGTCGGCCGTGCGCAGGCGGTCGGTGGCCAGGCGCCAATGGGCGGCGAGCGTCTCCCCATGAAAGACCCCGAGCATGGTATGGGTGTTGTTGACGTTGATCGCCAGGATCCGTCGGCCCTCCGCCATCATCAGCCCACCTTTTTTCACAACTCTTCTACCGCGAGAACGGCACCACCACGCCGCCGGGGCTCTTGTCCGGTTCGGCCTCCTCCTGCCTGGGCAGCGACCATGCGGTGTAGTAATTGACCGCGTACAGGTCGTCGTAAAAGTATGCCTCGCACTCATGGGCTACCAGCCGGCACTTGAGCAGATAGGCCAGATGCGCCAGACCCGGCTTGACGACCCCGCTGTGGCTGAGATCCACGAGGTTGACGCCGCGCGTCTCGGCCAAGCGCAGAGCCGTATGGGATATCTCCCCGGAGATGACCGTGTCGCATCCGGACGCGAGCAAGGCCTCCCAGCGCCGGTGAAATATGGGCAGGAACCCGGAACCGGGGATGATGCCCACGGTCTGCACGCGGCGCGAGAGGTCGCCCGCGTAAGGCAGGATATTGCGCCCCGTCACGCGCTGGCAGCGCTCGATCAAAGCCCTGAGCGGGAGATCGGTGACGCCGGTCAACGCGCCCTCGGCCAGGACGAGATCGCGTAAACCGAGCATCCTGGCCAAAGTGACGGCGTTGCCCTCGGGGGCATAGTCCCAGGCCGAATGAAGCCTGTAGATGCTGATCCCCTTGGCCCTGACGACCTCCTCCGCTTCCCCGCGCCAGGGGTGATGGGTGATGACGAGGTCCGCACCGTCGGTCGCCGCCAGGTAGAGATTGCGTTCCGTGGGATCCACGCACACGCCGATGCGGCGGCATGTCTCTCCCGCGCGGATCTCGAAACCCGGCGCGTCGCCCGGGTCGGCGCAGGCCGCCGGCGCCAGCTCCTCCAGCACGGCCAGTATCTCGCCATGCGACAACAAACGTCCTCACCGCCGGTGCAAGATGCCATTACGAACCAATTATAGCATGACAGCGGCCCCACGACAAACCGGGAGCGGCATATGCCCTGGCCGGCGAGGATCGCCCGCGGCAGGAGAAATCCCCTTACTGGGCGTATAAGATAGAACGGAGGCGCATGGTTTTGTCCGTGGAACGGCTGGTGGAGCGTATCCCGCCGCAAAACATCGAGGCCGAGCGGTCCACGCTCGGCTCGATGCTCCTCGAAAAGGAGGCGGTCTTCAAGGCGCAGGAGATCCTCAACGTGGACGATTTCTACCGCGAGACCCACCGGGTCATCTGGACCACCATCACGACCCTGGTGGACCGGGGCGAGCCGGTGGATTTGGTCACGGTCACGGAGTACCTGCGCAGCCGGGATCTCCTGGAGCAGATCGGCGGTATCAGTTATCTCACGGGCCTGGTCAACTCCGTGCCCACCGCGGCCAACGTGGAGTACTACGCCCGCATCGTGGAGGAAAAATCCATCCTCCGCTCGGTCATCAACGCCGCCACGGACATCGTCGCCCTGGGCTACGACGAGACCCGCGAGGCGCACGCCGTGCTGGATGAGGCCGAACGGCGCATCTTTGCCATCGCGCAGCGCCGCAAGAACCAGGGGATCGTGCCCCTGCGTTCGATCCTCATCCCCGCTTTCGACCGCATCGAAAAAATCCACGACAGCAAGGGAGGCGTCACCGGCCTGGCGACCGGGTTCGTGGACCTGGACCGCCTGACTGCGGGCCTGCAGCCCTCCGATCTCATCATCCTGGCGGCCCGGCCCAGCATCGGCAAGACGACCTTTGCCCTGAACATCGCCCAATACACCGCCGTTGAGCGGCGCGAACCCGTGATCCTTTTTAGCCTGGAGATGTCAAAGGAACAGCTGGCTCTGAAGCTGCTCTGTGCCCAGGCGGGCGTGGACATGCAGCGCCTGCGCAACGGGCACCTGACCGAGGATGACTGGCCGCGCCTGTCGAGGGCCCTGGGGCTCTTGAGCGAGGCCAACATGTTCATCGACGACACGCCGAATATCTCCGCCATGGAGATCAGGGCCAAGGCGCGCCGCATCAAGGCCGAACACGGCCTGAGCCTGATCGTGGTCGACTATCTCCAGCTCATGCAGGGCCGGGCCAGGGCGGAAAACCGCCAGCAGGAGGTCTCGGAGATCTCGCGTTCCCTCAAGGGGCTGGCCAGGGAGCTGGCCGTGCCCGTCCTGGCGCTCTCCCAGCTCTCGCGGGCGGTGGAACAGCGCACCATCAAGGTGCCGACCCTGGCCGATCTGCGCGAGTCGGGCTCGCTCGAACAGGACGCCGATATCGTGGCCTTTTTGTACAGGGATGATTACTACAACACCAACACGGACAAGCCCAACGTCACGGAACTGCACGTGGCAAAGCATCGCAACGGCCCGCTCGCCCTGGGCGACAACGCCATCAAGTTCTATTTCCAGAAGGAGTTCAGCACGTTCTATCCCCTCGAGCACGAATGAACGCTGTCATTTTGCTCGTGCGCCCCGCGCCATCCTGTCGTAGGCCACGAGCACGGCGGTGACGGCGCGGCGGGCGTCCAGCGTAAAGGCCACCTTGATCGGCCGGCCGTCCACAATGCCGTGGTAGGAGAGGTACCCCTCCTCGGCGTGGGAGGGCCGGCCGTACAATTCATGCACCTGCCCCAGGGTCGAGCCCACCCCGGCCCCCCGGCCCGTCCGGCTGTCCCCGGCGGAATAGATGATGCGGCTCAGGCGGCCTCCGGCCAGGGTCAACGAGGCCGCCGTGTAGTAAAGGATCTCGATCCGGTCGCGCCCCCCCACGGGATCCAGCATCCGTTCGGCGCTGAGCGGCTTGCCAAGTAGGGCGATGGCCTCTTTTTTTGACATCCCCAGCCGCAGCCCGTCGAGGCGCAGATCGCGCCGGTCCGCGAAAGCCCCGGCGAGCACGCGGGGCAGGCGCCAGGCATAGAGGCCGGCGCGGCCGGGCCTGCCCGCGATCACGATCAGGCGCCGCCCGGAAGGCGCGAGGTAGAGGTCTCGCACGGGTTCGTCGAACCTGTGGAGCAGGACCAGCCGGGCCTCCAGGTCGAGAAAGCTGACGTCATGCCCCTCCCCCACGAGATAACCGGACTGCCCCAGCGCCACCAGGGGGCCGTTGCGCAGGCGGGGAATCAGGCCCGCCAGGCGGGCCACCTCGGGCTGGGCCGCCTGGAGGAGGATGGAATAACGCTTGAGGTCGAAGGTGGCGTCCAGGGCATAGGAGCGCAGTCTCGCGTCCGGCAGGGAATAGAGGTAGAGGAGGAACGGGGCCGCGTTCTTCTTGGCCCGATCCATCTTTTCCGCCAGGATGAAGATGCGGCTGGCATCCGGGGACCAGACCACGGGGGGCAGGGGCCGGTAACCGGCGGCCAGCGAAGGCAGGGGCCACTCGAAACCGGTGCGCAGATCGAGCAGGCTGGGCCGGCCGTCGGTCCGCAAAAAGGAGATGTATCGATCGTCGCCCGAAAAAACCGGCCTGGTCCCGGCCGCCGTGCCGACCACCAGCCTGAACTCCCGGTTGTGGACGACCAGCTGCCCGTCGATTGCCTCGCATAGATGCCGGCCGCTCGCGGACCACAAAAGCGAGGCGCGCGCCGGGCGGACCGCCAGTTCACGCCAGGTCTCGTATTCCCCGCTGGGTTGATCATAATAGACGAGGCGCGCGCCGGCATCCGTCAGTTCGTAGTAGGCTACGCCCGACAGGTCCCCGGTCTGGGCCGGCCCGGCAAAGGGAGCTGCCGCGGAGCTGACCACCGCCTGTCTGCCGCCGGGCCAGTTCAGGACGAGGGTCTGCTTGTTGTGCCCGGCCAGGCCGGCGCGGCCCAGACGACTGTACCCCGGCCCCTCGGGCGCGCTCGGGATGGCCAGGACCCGCCGCCGCTTGTAGTCCAGGCGGTACCTGGACTGGCCGCCGGGCCCGATCCCGAAAGTGAAGCCCTCGTCATCGTGGCGGACAGGGACAATCCGCTTTCTGTACTCGTTGACCAGCACCGGCCACGGCCTGCCGAGTTCGGCCAGGGCGGAGGGGGCGATCGCCGTGCGCGCCGGCCTGGCCGACCTGCCGCAGCCGCAGATGGGCAGGATCAGGCAGAGGCAGATGAGGCCGGCGCCGATCCGGTACAGGTGGAATTGTGAAAGCGAAAACTCCCCCGCCAGCTTGCCGCGTCTTTGGCGCCGTCGTGACGACCAAAGCTTCGGGTATCCTTTGGCGCAGACATGACGATCGAAGCCGCGGGCGGCAAGGCTGCTTTCAAAACCCGGGTTCACCGGCCCACCCCCGCGCGCCCGCCCGGGAGCTGGCGCCCGCAACTCAGGGAACCCTCGCGGCAGGCGCCCCGGGTTTCGCAGGGCGGCCCTGCCGCGGCAAAGAGGCCGGGCGCGGCCTGCCTGGCAAGCTCCAGCATGCGAGAGGCCAGGGTCCTGATCTCCCATTGCGCCCGGTTGCAGCAGCGCAGGGCAAAGAAGTTGTGGAGGCTGCGGGCGTTCATCGTCGCCACGAGCCTGCTCTCGCAGGCGTTTGGCAGGACGAAACGCGCATCCTCGCGGGGAATGCCCAGTTCGAGCAGGGACGTGTAGGCTTGGCGCAGCCCGTCCATGGCGCGGGAAAAGATCCCGGCCGCTTCGGGATTGGCCGCTATGGTCGGCGGTACGACGGCAACAAAACCGTCCTCGGCGAGATACCTCTGGGAGCGCTGCGAGTAGGACGCGATGCGGTGCCGGACGAGCTCGTGCGTGAGCGACCGGCTGACGCCGCTGATGGCAAAGGTGAAGACGGCGTGCTCGAGAGGGGACAGATGGCCCATCCGCACGAGCCTCTCCAGGAAAGAGCGGACCTCCTCGTCGGTCATGGCCGCCAGCAGCTCGGCCGGGGGAGCCTCCGCATAGCAAAGCCTTGCCGCGGCGGCGACGAGCCGTTCTGGATCCGGGGTCACGCCGAGGAGAGCGACCTGCATCATCCATCACTTCCCGGCATCTGTATGCAGAGCGCCCTGGACAGGAGTTCGGCCAGGCGCTCGCGGCGGCCGCAGAGGTACAAATAACCGATCAAGCTCTCAAACCCGGTGGCCCAGCGGTAGTCCGCCATCTCCGCCCCGGCCGGCACGTGCCCGCAATGGGCGTTGCGGCCGCGCCTGAGGATGTCGCCCTCCTCGTGCGTCAACAGGCCGGCAAGCGCCCGGGCCATCGCGGCCTGCGCGCGGGCGCGGACCAGATCCGTGGCGCCGCGGTGCAAGGCGCGGGCGGTCCGGCAGGCTCCCCGGGCCAACAGGTACTCCCGGACGAACAGCTCAAAGACCGCGTCGCCCATGTAGGCCAGGACCGCCGGGGGCATGGCCGCGGCTTGCGTCGGTGAAAAGTTCTCCATTTCGTCCAAAACGTGCCGCCACCTGTTGGATGATATCCCCAACCGCGGGCATGACCGGCAGAGCATTTGACGCTTTTTTGCCACCCGGAGGTTCAAGGCGAATGACGTTGAATATAATCCGTACCGACGTCAGTTCCGGAGGTCCTGACTTGCGCCCGCATCCCGCCCTGCGGATCCCGCTCTACCTCATCGCATGCCTGGTCTCGTTGAACCTGGCCGGGATCGTGCTCGGCCTGGCGGGCCCGGCGGATCCTACCGCCGCTGCCCTGCTCGGGGTGACCTTTGCCACCTGGCTGGCCGTGCGCCATCTGGATGGGGAGCGCCTTGCGGACCTGGGCCTCGCCTGGCGGCCGGCGGTCCTGCCGGATTTTCTTTTGGGGCTCTGCCTGCCCGCCGTCCTGCTCGCCGCCGTCTTTGCCCTTGAATGGAGCGCGGGCTGGCTGCTGCCGGCCGGTATACGCCCGGGCGGATGGACCTCTGCCGCCGGGATGCTGTGGCGCTTTGGCGCGGTCGCATGGTACGAGGAGATCTTTTTCCGCGGCTACCTGCTGCGTAACCTGGAGCGGCTCACAGGGCTTTTTCGGGCCAATCTGCTCACGGCCGTCGTTTTTGCCGGCCTACACGCGCTGAATCCGCACGCCACGCCCATGGCCCTGCTCGGCGTGGCCCTCGCGGGCCTCTTCCTGGGCTTTACCCGCCAGGCCACGCGGTCACTCCATCTCCCCCTGGCCTTTCATTTCTCCTGGAACCTGTCCCAGGGACTGCTCGGCTACCCCGTGAGCGGCGTCGGCGAATTCGGCCTCCTACGCCTCGTCCGCGATGGCCCCGCGCTTCTTACCGGCGGCCCTTTCGGGCCCGAGGCGGGCTTGCTGGGGTTTGCCGCTATACTCGTGGCCATGGGCGTGGTCCGACATTACACGAAGCGGCGCGTGAAGACGGAAACCTAGTGCTTAGTGCTATTATAGCACAGACAGACCGGGCGAGGCCATGCGCTGAAGAGCCCTCTATCTCCCAGAGAGAGCGACTCCTACACCCGTCTCCATCTCGTCCCTCCCGGCGTATCCTCCAGGATGACCCCCCGCGCCCGCAGCTCCTCCCTGATCCTGTCCGCCGCGGCCCAGTCCCTGCGGCTCTTTGCCTCCTGCCGCCCGGCGATCAGGCCCTCGATCTCCGCCTCGTCGCCGCGTTCCACCGTCTCAAACCAGATCCCCAGGGTGCCGCCGAGTTCGTCCAGGAGCCGCAGGGCCTCGCCCAGCGTTTTCCCCTCGCCCGCCGTACGCGGAAAGTCCGGCTCCTGCATGGCCCGGTTGGCCTCGCGGGCCAGTTCGTGGAGGGCCGCAAGGGCCAGGGCTGTATTGAAATCGTCGTCCATGGCCGCCTCGAACTCGGCCCGGCAGCGTTGCACCGCTTCCGCCAGGGCGGATCCCGCGGTTGCGGCGGGTCCCGCCAAGTCCGCCCGCGCCAGGCGTTCGCGCAGGGCCGCGCGGCAGATCTCCAGCCGTTCGAGGCCTTTCGCCGCGCTCTCCAGGCTTTCCCGGCTGAAATTGATCTGCTGCCGGTAATGGGTGCCAAGGAGCCAGAAACGCACGGTCCGGGCCTTGAATTCGGCGCAGACCTCCCTGATGGAGCGGAGATTGCCCATGGACTTGCCCATGCGGTTGCCGTCCACGGTGACAAAGGCGGTGTGCAGCCAATACCTAACGAACTGGACGCCCGTCGCCGCCTCGGACTGGGCGATCTCGTTCTCGTGGTGGGGAAAGATCAGGTCATCCGAGCCGCCGTGCATGTCGAACCCGGGTCCAAAATACTTCATGGACATGGCCGAGCACTCGATGTGCCAGCCCGGCCGGCCGGGCCCCCAAGGCGAATCCCAGGCGGGCTCCCCCTCCTTGGCCGCTTTCCAGAGGGCAAAGTCCATGGGGTGGCGCTTGCGCGGATCGACCTCCACCCTCGCCCCGGCCTCCATCTCCTCGGCGGAACGCCTGGAAAGCTTGCCGTACGCGGGGAAACTGGCAATGGCGAAAAAGACGTCCCCGTCCACGCAATAGGCGTGGCCGCCCTCGACGAGGGACGCGATCAGGCCGATGATCTCCGGCATGTGCTCCGTGACACGCGGGTAGGAGTCGGCTGGCTCGACCCCCAGCGCGGCCAGGTCCTCCAGGTAGATGCGGGAGAACTCCGCGGAGAGCGCCAGGGGATCCCTCCCTTTCTCGCTCGCCCGGCGGATTATCTTGTCGTCGATATCGGTAAAGTTCGTCACGAGCGTGGTTGTGAATCCCTTTGCCCTGAGGCGGCGTCTGACCACGTCCCAAAAGACCGCCGGCCTGGCGTTGCCGACATGGGCATAGTCGTAGGGCGTGACGCCGCAGACGTAGATCGAGACCCGGCCCGGGTCGCGGGGTACGAACTCCTCCTTGCGCCCGGTCAGGGTGTTAAAGACTCTGAGACCCATCCGCCTTCCCTCCTCAGTTCATGTCAGCGATGCGCGCCTCCAGCTCCCGCACCCTCTGTTCCAGCGAGTCCAGTGCCCTGGCCACGGGGTCCGGGATCTTGTCGTGCGCCAGGTCCGCGCCCACCCTCACCCCGTCCTGCACCACCACCCGGCCGGGCACCCCGACCACGGTGGAGTTGGCCGGGACCTCGCGCAGGACCACCGCGCCCGCGCCGATCTTGGCGCCGTCGCCCACGCGAAAGGAGCCGAGCACCTTGGCGCCGGCGGCGATGGTGACGTTGTCGCCGATGGTGGGGTGGCGCTTGCCCCTCTCCTTGCCCGTGCCGCCCAGGGTCACGCCCTGAAAGAGCGTGACATTGCGCCCGATCTCCGCCGTCTCCCCGATGACCACGCCCATGCCGTGGTCGATGAAGAGGCCCTCCCCGAGCCGGGCGCCGGGGTGGATCTCGATGCCCGTGAAATGCCGCGCCGTCTGCGAGATCAGCCGGGCCAGGGTGCGGAGATGATGCCGGTAAAACCAGTGCGCGATCCTGTGGGCCCAGACGGCGTGGAGGCCGGGGTAACAGAGCACGACCTCGAGGACGTTCCTTGCCGCCGGATCACGCTCAAAGACGGCCCGGATATCGGTACGCAACCGCCTGAACATGCCACAACCCCCCTTGACCCTGCCTCTGCGAAAGCGAATGCCTTTCCGCGGCCCGCTGCGTCTTCAGCGCCGGCATGGAGGCCAAAGCCGCAGCAACATAGGGGCTTTCGAAAGCCGGGATTCATGTGAAAAAAGGAACCCCCGTCTCAGAGACGAAGGTTCCTTCGCGGTTCCACTCTGGTTAAGAGCTGTCAAAGCCCCTCACTCGGCACGGCGTAACGGGCCGTTTCCGGCCGGGCTTACTCCGCTGCTTCAGCCCGGCGGTTCCGGGGTGCATTTCCCATCCGCTCCGTAAGGGCGGACCCGCTCGCAGCCCATGGCGGGACCCTCTCTAGCGCCCGGCGGCGGAGGTACTCTCCCCTTCATCGCCTTTACCCGGATTTCGAAAGTGCCTTTGCTACCTGTGCCTTTGGTCGCCTGTCGGCGCCAAAGGCGCAGCAAGCCTCGCATAAGGCTTTCGCTTTCGAAGTTCCGGTTTATCGTCTTTGAGTACATTATATGCGCCCGCGATCCGGCAGTCAAGGAATCAGTCCGGCGAATCGGCGGTTCGTCCCGTGAATGGGCGCCTTTTGACGTCCATCATTACCGGTGCCAGGATCGAGGCAGATACGGTCTTGGGGTGACCGCCATGGAACAATCGTGGATATGCTGGGGGAGGAAGTGCCGGTTGTCGCCAAGGTCCGATCAATCCTTGATTCGGTAGGCCCGTCCCGCCTCATACGCCTTTAGTATCCTCTCCGCCGCCTCGGCAAGGAGCCCCGCGGCGTTCGCCACGGCCTCGTCCAGGGTGAGCGGTCCGGGCGCCAGGGAAGCCACGGCGTCGATGCCGGCCCCGTAAACCTCGCGGTAGCCCGGGCCGAGGCTCCCGGCCACGGCCAGGACGGGCAGGCCGAATTCCTTGGCCGCCGCCGCCACGCCGGCGGGCGTCTTGCCCCGCACCGTCTGGCCGTCGATGCGGCCCTCGCCGGTCAGGACCAGATCGGCCCGGGGCAGATAACCGCGGAGGCCCGCGGCCTCGATCACCATCTCCACGCCGCGCGCCAGGCGGGCCCGGCAAAAGGCCACGAGCCCCGCCCCCAGCCCTCCCGCGGCCCCGGCGCCGGGCATGTCCGCCACGTCCAGCCCCAAGTCGCGCCTGACCACCTCCGCGAACCGCGCCAGGGCG
>JBLNBS010000010.1:0-3295 GCA_050260175.1 Patescibacteria group bacterium
GCGCGTCGGCGAAAGTCGTGGCCACGCCCATCGCCTCGCCCGTGGACTTCATCTCCGGGCCGAGCGAGACCTCCACCCCCGTGAGCTTGCTAAAGGAGAAGACCGGCGCCTTGACCGCAAAGAAGGGGCTCTCCGGCGTGAGGCCGGGCTCGTAGCCCTGCGCGCGCAGGCTCCGGCCGAGAATGGCGTGCATGGCCGCGCGGACCATGGGCACCCCGGTCACCTTGCTGCAGCATGGATCAGCCTGCCGCCGGCTAAGACTGCCACGGCCCTGCCCGTGAGCTGCCGACCGGCAAAGGGCGTGTTCCTGGATTTGCTCAGAAACGTAGCTGGATCGACCGTCCAGACCCGTTCCAGGTCCACGAGGGTCAGGTCGGCCGGCTGCCCCGGGCTGATCTCCCCGCCGGGCAGGTTGAGGATACGCCGCGGATTGACGGACATCTTGAGCGCCAGTTCCTCGAGGGTCATGAGACCCGGCCGCACCAGCTCGGTCAGGATCAGGCCCAGGGAAGTCTCCAGGCCCACGAGGCCGTTCGCGGCCGCCCCGAACTCGCGGTGCTTTTCCTCCAGGGTGTGCGGGGCGTGATCGCTGGCGATGGCGTCGATGGTCCCGTCCGCCAGGGCGGCCCGCAGGGCCTGGCGGTCCGCCTCCGCGCGCAGCGGGGGGCTGACCTTGGCGTTGGTGTCGTACCCCTCGAGAGCCGCGTCCGTCAGGACGAGGTGGTGGGGCGTGGCCTCGGCCGTGACCTTGACGCCCCGCTCCTTGGCCTCCCTGATCGCCCGGACCGCGCCGGCGGTGGAGACGTGGCAGATGTGCACGGCTGCGCCCGTGGCCTCGGCCAGGAGGAGGTCGCGGGTTACAGCCGCCTCCTCCGCCAGGGAGGGGATGCCCTTGAGCCCGAGCAGCGTGGACCATACCCCCTCGTGCATGACGCCGCCGTCGGAGAGGTCGGCGTCCTCGGCGTGGAGGAGCAGGGGCAGGCCAAAGAGCTTGCTGTACTCCATGGCGCAGCGCAGCACCTCGGCGTTGCCGAGCGGCACGCCGTCGTTGCTGAAGGCCACCGCCCCAGCCGCGGCCATCTCGCCCAGTTCCGCCATTTCCTTGCCCTGCTGGCCCTTGGTGAGGCAGCCGATGGGATACAGGCGCGCCGAGCCGGCCGCCGCGGCCCGCCCGAGCACCAGCTCGACCAGGGCCGCCTCGTCGATGGCCGGCTGGGTGTTCGGCATGGCGGCCACGGCGGCAAAGCCCCCGGCCGCAGCCGCGGCCAGCCCCGTGGCGATGGTCTCCTCGTCCTCGCGGCCCGGCTCGCGCAGATGGACGTGCATGTCGACCAGGCCGGGCAGGATGTGCAGGCCCTCGGCAGGCACGACCTGGGCCTCTCCGGGATCCAGGCCGGGGCCGACGGCCGCGATCGTCTCGCCCTCCACGAGGATGTCCAGGCGCGCCTGGCGCTGGTTGACCGGATCGACCAGGATGCCGCCCTTAAGGCAGTAACTCATCTTCCTTACCCCCCGCCAAGAGATAGAGGAGCGCCATGCGGACCGCCACGCCGTTTGTGACCTGCTCGTTGATGGTCGAGCGCGGGTCGGCCGCCGCCTCCTCGGTGATCTCCACGCCCAGGTTGGCCGGGCCGGGATGCATGACGAGCGCTTCCGGAGAGAGCCTGGCCAGCCGCGCGCGGTTCAGGCCGTAGAGGCGCGCGTACTCCCGCACCGAGGGAAAGAGGCCTTTCTTTTGCCGCTCGAGCTGGAGGCGGAGGACGTTGACCACGTCCGCGCCGGCCAGGGCCTCGTCCAGGTTATAGCTAACCTCGACCCCCTGCTCATCGAGGCCCGGCGGGATCAGGGTCGGCGGTCCGACCACCGTCACCCGCGCGCCGAACTTGGCCAGGGCCCAGATATTGGAGCGGGCCACGCGGCTGTGCATGATATCGCCCACGATGACCACGCGCAGGCCGTCGATGGTTCCTTTGCGCTCCCTGATGGTAAAAAGGTCCAGCAAACCCTGGGTGGGGTGCTCGTGGGCCCCGTCGCCCGCGTTGATGACCGAGACGCGCACCGACTCGGCCAGGAGCTGGGGCGCGCCCGCCATGGCGTGACGGATGACGATCACATCCGCGCCCACGGCCTCGATGGTTTTGGCAGTGTCGACAAAGCTCTCCCCCTTGGCCACGCTGCTCTGGGAGACCGTCAGGTTGACGGCGTCGGCGCTCATCCACTTGGCTGCGACCTCGAACGACGTCCTGGTCCTCGTGCTCGGCTCGTAAAAGAGTGTGACCACGGTCTTGCCGCGCAGGGTGGGGAGCTTTTTGATGGCGCGGCCAAAAAGCTCCTTGCAGGGTACGGCGGTGTTCAGGATCAGCTCAATCTCCTCCCGCGAGAGTTCCCGCAGGCCGAGGAGATCCTTGCGGCGCCAGGCAGCCATGGCTTGTCCCTCCCTCAAAAATCATGTTAATCCTGTTAAACCATTTAATCATGTCAAGCAAATTAGGCAGAGTACGATTACGAGCACGAATATTGCGAGCACGTAAAGAAAAGACGTAGTTTCCTACGTCTTCAGGCGCTCCCGTTCACCCCGGGCAATTCCTCGATGACCACCCGGTCCTCCCCGTCCGTCTCGCTCAGGCGGACATGGACGACCTCCCGCTTGCTCGTGGGCACGTTCTTGCCCGCGTAGTCCGCGCGGATGGGCAGCTCGCGGTGGCCGCGGTCGATCAGGACGGCGAGCTGGATCATCTCGGGTCGGCCCAAGTCCATGAGGGCGTCCAGGGCGGCCCTGACGGTGCGGCCGGTGTAGAGCACGTCGTCCACGAGGACGATCTTTTTGCCCGTGACGTGAAAGGGGATCTCCGTCCGGTGCACGACGGGCTGCGGCGAGAGCAGGGAGAGATCGTCGCGGTAAAAGGTGATGTCGAGCACCCCCACGGGCACGTCGGCCCCCTCGTGCTCGCGGATGAGGTCCGCCAGGCGCTGGGCCAGGGGGACTCCCCGCGTCCTGATACCGACGAGCCCCAGCTGCCCGACGCCCTTGTTGCGCTCCGTGATCTCGTGGGAGAGCCGGAACAGCGCCCTCCTCATGTCCTCGCCGTCCATGACCTCGGCCTTGATCTGCATCGTCATCCGCTCCCTTCTCTTCACCCAAAAGGCCGCCGTCACGACCATCAACCGGGATTTCGTAAGAAATCCGGGATGAAAAAAGCTTCCCACGCCAGCCGTGAGAAGCTTTGTTTACCAAAGCAGCAGCAAGGTCCGGACTCCTTGCCGGCCTCACGGGACCAGCTTAAAGGATTCCTCG
>JBLNBS010000011.1:0-10965 GCA_050260175.1 Patescibacteria group bacterium
GGATCCCCGCTGGGATGGTTGTGAGCCAGGATGACGGCCGCGGCGCTCTTCTGGATGGCCGCCTTGAAGAGTTCCCGGGGATGCACGAGCGAGGCGGTCAGATGCCCCACGGAGACCGTCTCGACGCCTAACGGCAGGTTTCTGGCGTTGAGGAGCACGACCATGAAGTGCTCCCGATCCAGGAAACGAAGTTTGCCCATGAGCAGTTCCGCCACGTCGCGCGGAGTCCTGATGGCCTGCCGCTCCCCGCTCTCCGCGCCGGTCAAGCGCCGGCCGAGTTCCAGCGCGGCCTGGAGCGTGGCGGCCTTGACCGGGCCAACGCCGGGCATGGAGGCGATCTCGCCGTACGAGGCGCCCGCCAGGCCCCTCAGCCCCTCGAATTTAGAGATGAGCCGCTCGGCCTGGTTCAGGGCTGATTCACCCCGGGTGCCCGTCCGGAGGAGGATGGCAATGAGCTCCGCTGACGACAGGCTGGCGGCGCCGCTTTCGGCCAGACGTTCGCGGGGCCTCTCCCCGAGAGGCAGGTCCCGGATCATCATGTACTCGACCTCGGTCCACCCCCCGCCGATTACCCTTCTAGCAGCGCCATGAAAACCGTTTTTGGATCGATGAACACAAATCAGGGAACGAAATCACATGATTTACATGATTAACAGGATTCAGGGTCTAAGGTTATTGACAAAGATGTCAAATAGATAAAGAATCCGTGTAAATCCTAAAAGTCATGTTAATCCTGTTAAATCGGTTCTAATCGCGTAAAGTAAATTACGCAGATTAGGCAGCGTGCCGGTTTCATGCGGTTTTGTCTTTTCGTGTATTTCGTGTAAGAATTATAGGTAATCAGCCGAGCACAGCTACGCCGAACTCGCCCAACATTTGGGCCAAAAGCGCCAGGGGAAGGCCCACGACATTGGTGTAACAGCCCCTGATCTCCCTGACCAGGACCGCGCCGCAGCCCTGGATGCCGTAGGCGCCGGCCTTGTCCAGCGGTTCACCCGTGCGCACGTAGGCCTCAATCTCCTCCGGCTCGAGCGCGCGGAACCGCACACGGGTGCGTTCGTGCCCCACCCTGCGGGCGCCTCCCCCGGCCTCGACCAGGGCGAGCCCGGTATATACCTCGTGCCAGCGGCCCGAGAGGCGGCGGAGCATCGCGCGGGCCTCCGCCTCGCCGGAGGGTTTCTCCAGCACCTCGCCCCGCAGGATGACGACGGTATCGGCGCCCAGTACCAGGCCTGAGTTCAGCCCTGCCGCGACATCGGCTGCCTTGCCCAAGGCCAGGGACTCCACGAGCTTAGCCGGATCCCCCGGCCGGCCGGCATGGCGTTCCTCGAAACCGCTCGGCACCACGCTGAATTTGAGACCCAAACCCTCCAGGAGCGCTGCCCGCCGGGGCGAGGCTGAGGCCAGAACCAGTCCGGACGGTCTTTGAGTCCACCCGGAGACGGGGGCATGATCCGGCATCGCGAGGCGCACCGCCAAACATCAAATAAGGTCCGCTCCAGACTCCTAGTCATTCCACGCCGCGTGGTTAAATCCTCTTAGTACCAGCTTTTTTACCACGCTCATCTTCCAGCAGCAGGTTCCACGCATCGGCCGTAGAAAAAGATCCTGCCTGCTACGGGAGGGATCGTCTTGCTCGGACTGGGGATCGACACGGGGGGCACCTACACGGATGCCGTCTTGTATGATTATAACGCGCGCGCGGTTACGGCCTGGGCCAAGGCGCTGACCACCAGATTCGATCTCTCGGCCGGCATCACCGAGGCCCTGCGGGGCCTGCCCCCGCAAAAGCTCCGCCTGGTCTCGCAGGTCTCGCTCTCGTCCACGCTCGCCACCAACGCCTGCGTTGAGGGAAAGGGTGCTCAGGCAGCCCTCGTCCTTCTGGGCTACGATGCGGACCTCTTCCGGGAGCTTTGTCCGGAATACGGGTTGAAGCCCGGGCCGGAGGTGCTGTTTCTGCCCGGACGCCACGGGCAGCACGGCGAGGAGATATCCGCGCCGCCCTGGGATGAACTGCGCGCCCTCGTCGGTGAGGCGGGCGGCTCGGTGGAGGCCTTTGGCGTGGCCGAATACTGGGGGGTGCGCAATCCCGCCTACGAACTGCGGGCGCGGGAGATCATCGCCGGCGAAACCGGCCTGCCGGTAGTCTGCGCCCACGAGCTCTCGGCCGAGCTGAATTCTTTGCGGCGGGCCGTCACCACCCTGCTCAACGCCCGCCTGATCCCCCTCTCCGCCCGGCTCCTGGCTGCCGTCAAGTCCTCCCTGGATGCCCTCGGCGTCGAGGCGCCGCTCTCCGTGGTCAGGGGCGACGGCAGCCTCATGGCGGAGGAGTTCGCCCGGCTCCACCCGGTGGAGACGCTGCTCTCCGGCCCGGCGGCCAGCGTGATCGGGGGTACAACCCTCTCGGGGCTGGACGACGCGGTCGTCATCGACATGGGCGGCACGACCACGGATGCCGCTCTCGTCCTTGGAGGCAGGGCCGCGGCGGCTCCCGACGGCGCGGAGATCGCCGGCTGGGCCACGGGCACAAAAGCGGTGTCCGTCCATACGACGGGGTTGGGCGGCGACAGCCGCATCGGGGCGGACGGCGCGTGCCGTCTCAGCATTGGCCCGGAAAGGGTGGCTCCCCTGGCATGGCTGGCCTGGCGCCACCCCGGCGCGCTCCCGGCCATGGCGCGGGCCGCCCGCAAAGGCCGGTCCGCTGAGTTCGTCCTGGCGGCAGCCGGGCGCCGACCGGCAGGACTGACGCAGGATGAAGACCGCCTGCTCGACCTCGTGCAAGAACAGGGGCCACTGGATCTCGAACACCTGGCGGAGTTGATGCACACTTACGCCCCCCTGCTCCCCACAAAGAGGCTCGAAGCTTGGGGCTTGCTCCTTTTTTCCGCCCTCACGCCCACGGATCTGCTGCACGTGGAGGGAGAGTTTACCGCCTGGTCGGCGGAAGCCGCCCGGGCGGGCGCCGAGGCATTCGCGGCAGAGCACGGCCTCGAGGCCCGATCCCTGCCCGCCCTGGCCAAGGAGGCCATGGCCAGGCGGCTCTTTGGCCTCGCGGTCCGGGCCATCCTCGCGCACGAGCGGCGCGGCGCAAAGAAGCCGGCGCCGGGCGCGGAACTGCTCGCGGAAGCCTTTGAGCCCGGCACGGCGCGCCTCTCCCTGCACGCCAGGACCGATCTGCCCCTCGTGGCCCTGGGAGCCCCGATCGGCCACTACCTGCCCCGGGTCGCCGCCGCCCTGGGCACGAGGATGGTCCAGCCCCCGGAGGCCGCGGTGGCCAGCGCCGTGGGCGCCGCCGCCGCGCGGATCATGGTGGCCGTGGAGATAAAGATCCTGCCCGATGGCGGCGCGGGCTTCTCCGTCCATTCCCCCGCGGGCTGCAGACGGTTCGCCCTTTACAATGAGGCTCTAGCCCACGCGCGCGAGCACGGCCGCGAGCTGGCCAGGGGCGGGCTCCTGCGGCGCGGTGCCGCGGAGCCTATGGAGATCGAGATCGAGGTGGCGGAAAATGTGGCGCAGGCGGGCGGTCCCGCCGCCGCGCCAGTTTTTCTCGAAACGGCCGTCCTCTGCACGGGCCGCGCCCTGCCCGCGCGGGAATCCCCCCGTTGACGGCCAAAGGGGGGGATGCTATGATGTGTCTGCGGCGCCGGAGGGCGCGCCGCGCGGGAGGATCATGTCTTGGCTGAACCGCGGAAGTATTTTATCTACACCTTCGGCTGCCAGATGAACGAGCGCGATTCGGAGACCCTGGCCGGTTTCTGCGCCGAGCTCGGTTATGCCAAGGCGGCGAACCTGTCCGAGGCCGACCTCGTCATCCTCAACACCTGCTGTGTCCGGGGCAACGCCGAGAACCGCATCCACGGCCACATCGGCAACCTCAAGCCCCTGAAGGAGGAACGGCCCGAGGTCATCCTGGCGGTCTGCGGCTGCATGGCCCAGGAACCCGGCGAACGCGAACGAATCAGGGCCGATCACCCGCACGTGGACCTCGTCTTTGGCCCGCAGAACCTGCACGAATTCCCCAGGCTTCTGCAAAGGGTGCTGGAGGGTGAAGGGCGCGTGATCGAGGTCAACCTGGGACCGGGCGGCATCCAAGAGGATCTGCCCGCCAGGCGCTCCTCGAACCTCAAGGCCTGGGTGACGATCGTCCAGGGCTGCGACAACTTCTGCAGTTACTGCATCGTCCCCTACGTCCGCGGACGGGAGCGAAGCCGGGAACCCGGCCGCATCCTGGCGGAGATCCGGGGCCTGGCCGCCCGCGGCGTGCGCGAGATCACCCTCCTCGGGCAGAACGTCAACTCCTACGGCCGCGACCTGGGGCCCGGAGCCATGGGCTTTGCCGGGCTCCTGCGCGAGGCGGACCGGGTGCCCGGGCTCTGGCGGCTGCGATTCATGACCTCGCACCCCAAGGATCTCTCGGACGACCTCATCGCCGCCATGGCGGAATGCCGCACGGTCTGCGAGCACCTGCACCTGCCCCTCCAGGCCGGCAGCGACCGCATCCTCGGGCTCATGAACCGCCGCTACACCCGCGGCCGCTACCTCGAACTCGTCCGCCGCCTGCGCGGCGCCGTGCCCGGCATCGCCCTCACCACCGACGTCATTGTGGGCTTCCCGGGCGAGACGGACGAGGATTTCCGGGACACGCTGGATCTGGTGGAAGAGGTCCGCTTCGACGGGGCCTTCACCTTTGCCTATTCGCCGAGGCTTGGCACCAAGGCCGCGGATCTCCCCGATCAACTGCCCGAGGAGGTCAAGAAGGAGCGCCTCTACCGCCTGATCGAGGTGCAGAACCGGATCAGCAGAGAGATCAATGAGGGCCTGCGGGGCAAGGTCGAGGAAGTCTTGGTGGAAGGGCCGAGCGAACGCGCGCCCGAGATCTGGTGCGGCCGCACCCGCGGCAACAAACTGGTCCTCTTCCGGGGCCCCTCCGAGGAAGGTTCGCTCGTCCCCGTCCGCATCACCGACCCGCACACCTGGACGCTGCACGGGGAGTTGGCCGGCGGGAAGGAATAAAGAACAATCAACCACAGATTATACAGATAGACACGGATTACGACATATTCACTCTCTTGGTCTTTGTGGTTGAATAGTATCAGCCCGATATTAATGGCTGCGTAATCTGTGAAATCTGTGGTTCAATCGTACGGATTTTCGAAATCCGGTTTAAACCCGGCGTCGGCTTATCATCGGGTTACCGTCTTCCCGCCTCGACCCGGCCCGCCTGATCTCCCGGGCCACAAGTCGCATGAAGCGCCGGGGACATAAGCCGCCCAGCGAGGCAAAGCCGCCGAGGGAGAGCGCCTCCCTGTAATCCCCGCCCAGCCTGACCCCTGGCGCCAGGCGGAGCAGGAATCCGCGGAGGAAAGGATAGGACGAGAGCAGCTCAGCGACGGTGGTGTTCTCGCTCAGCAGCAAGTGATCCGGACTCACAGCTCCGCTAACCTTCCCCGAGTTTGTAGCCATGTACAAAACACCCGGTATCTATCATACCCGAAATAAAAGAGCCGACCCCGGGGACATGCCCCGGGATTTCTTTAGAGGCGGTGTGAAAAGCGGTTTATGCCCAGAACTGAGGCAGGTAATCCCTGTTTTCCATCAGGATGTCGTCCAGGAGCGCCTTGGCGACCCCCGCCGAGGGCACGAGGGGATTGGCGATGAGCGCCTGCAGGGCAATGCCGCGGTCGCCCGTGACCGCCGCCTCGATGGCCAGTTCCTCGTAGGCCTTGACCTGCTGCAGCAAGCCGCGGAGCTGGGGCCGCAGCCGCCCCACGGCGATGGGATGCGCTCCGGCCGCGTCGATGACGCAGTTGACCTCCACCACGGACTCGGGGGGCAGATCAGCCAGGGCGCCGCGGTTTGTTGTATTGACGCAGTGGATATCACCGCGATCGTTGCGGATGGAGGAGATCAGCCGCATGGCCGCCTCGGAGTAGAGCGCCCCGCCGCGCTTGGCGAGCGCCGCCGGTTTCTCCGCCAGCGCGGGATCCCGGTAGAGCCGGAAGAGCTCCTTTTCCACCTCGAGGACCGCCTCGCCGCGGGTGGGCTTGCCTTCCGCGTCAGCCTGCAACAGCCCGGCCAGGATCGCGTCCCCGAGATAGTAATAGCGATGATAACCGCAGGGGATGGCCCCCAGGGAAAAGATGAGCTCCCGCGGCCAGGCGTGCGAGGGGATGTTCTTCATGTTCAGCGAGGCGTCGCCGGCCGTCTTGGCCAGGGCCTCGGCGGTGACATCCCGGCCGCGGCAAAAGACGCGGCGGCTCCAGAGCAGATGGTTGCAGCCCACGAACTCGACCCTGATCTCCTCCGGCGCGGCGTTGAACTCCCTGGCAAGCCAGTGTTGGATGTTGATGGCATTGTTGCAGAGGCCGATGATCCTGGTGCCGGTGTGCCTCGTGACGGCCTCGGTCACAATGCCGCTCGGGTTGGTAAAATTGATGAGCCAGGCTCCGGGGGAGAGTTCCGCCAGATCGCGGCAGATATCCAAAATGACCGGGATGGTGCGGAGCGCCTTGGCGAATCCTCCGGGCCCGGTGGTCTCCTGCCCGATGACGCCGTGGCGCAGAGGGATCCGCTCATCGCGGATACGGGCTGCCATCTGGCCCACGCGGAACTGGGTCACGACGAAGTCCACGCCGTCAAGGGCGGACCTTCGATCCAGGGTGTGCGTTATTTTCAGGGGATTGCCGGTCTTCGCCGCCATCCGGGCAGCGAGGGCGGCGATGATCCCGAGTCTTTCCTCGCCCTCGGCCACGTCCACGAGCCGTAGCTCATCAACAGGCAGCTCGTCACGCCGCGCCAGGATGCCCTCGACCAACTCAGGCGTGTAGCTGCTACCGCCGCCGATGACGGCGATCTTGAGGCCGCGGTCAACGGCCATGGGCTTTCCCTCCCGGTTATAAAGAGATGGTAAAACCACTTTTTACCGCGAAATACACGGACTGCTAAACCCGGGTAACCGGCAATACTCCTCTGCGTGTTGCATAGTCATACCGATTCGATTCGCCGGGCGATGATGTATACCTTCCGGATTCCGTCGCGCGGTTAACCCTTCGTCAAGCGAGCTCCGCCCCGCACTCCAGCAGCACTTCCTTCAAGACCGAGCGGTGGCAGCGCGCCTCGTCCGCGCAATAACATCCCACGGAGAAATCGGTCTGGCGGGAGAGGGCGGCCAGGAGCAGGAGGAGATGCGCGGCCTCGGGCCGTTTCAGCTCGGCGCGGTACCGCGCCGCGAAAGCGCGCCACGCCCGCTCGTTCTCCGCCTGCTGCGCCTCCTTGACCAGGCTTTCCGAGGGCGCAAGCTCCGGCAACCAGACGTCGTAGAAATCGCGCGACGCGTGTTCCGCCTTTGGCACCCCGCGCGGCGAGCGGCGCACCGTCCCCAGGCGCAATCCCTCGCCGGGCATCCGCGGGCTGCCCAGCCGCACAACCCGGATGGCCATGTCGAAAGTCAGCTCCTCTCCCCGAAAATCGGGCGCAGCTTTTCGACGGCGTCGCGCAGGCCGTCCAGGGCCGCGCCGTCGCGGGATTGCAGATAGCGGTCGGCCGCTTCCCAGAGCCCGCAGAGTGAATCCCCGGCGTTGAAGAGGAGGAGGCTCAGATCGAACCTGGCGCCGCCCCGCTTCGTGAGCCGCGGATCCTGCTTAATCTTCTCGGCCAGGTCGCGATAGAGGCTAGGCATTGGTACGCGCTCCTTCCTACTAATGCAATGTAAAATCCCGGCGGATGTGGTGAAAAACCTGGCCGGCAGCGGGCTGAAGTCCGCCGCTAATCGTGATTGCAATCATTATGGGCAACACGTTCATTCACCAAAGTACTTCTTCAATACCCTCAGGGCGTTCAGCGTGATCCATTTGCTGGGTTTGCCCTTCGTTTCTATATCCCTGATGTATTTGCCGTTGAACGTATTTTCCAGGGGCCACCTGCCCTTTTCATCCTGCTTGGACAGTATCAAGGCCACCGACTCCTCCAGGCGGGGATCCCGGCAGTTCAGACCAAGCAGGATCCTCGCGATCTCGAGCACATCCGTCTGGTACATGAGCGGAAACTGGAACTTGAGCCAACCCGGCTTTGCCACGGCCGACAGGTCGTGGCTTTTTTTGAAGACGCGATGCAAAAGGAGATAGTCCACCCCTTTGGCGATCGTCCCGGCGACCGCATCGGTTCGCCTTTTTTCCGGTATCTCCGCCAGGGCCTTCAATGCCTTGACCGCGCCCATGTGGCAGGTGTGGCTGCCCCAACAGGCCTCGGATAGGTCGTATGGCCAGCCGGTCGGGGGATCAGGTATCCCGTCGTCGAATCTCTGGTATTTCGCGATCCAGTCGATACCCGCCTGCACGCGCGGATCGTCAAGAAGGCCGAGCCGGATCAGGCTCCAGACCATGTTCCCGGTCAGGCAGGGAATTACCTCTGAGTGGCGCCCGCCGCCTTTTGCGGCGGGATGAATTGCAAATCCCCCGCTCTCCCTGTCCTGGGCGTCTTGCAGGATGTAGTGACAGGCCTTTTGGATGCGGGGATCATTTCCATCCGCGTAATGCTCGGCCAGGATGATGAGCTGCCAGACCGTGCCCGTGTATTTGTCCACGTAATGCCTGCCCGGGGCGTTCCAACGGCCCCCGTCCTGCGCGGCCAGGATCACCGGCACCGCGCCCCGCGTCATGATCGCGGCCCGCGCCTTCATGACCTCCGGATCCGTCTCGGCCTCGCCCAAAAGATCGGTCCGGGCGATGTACGCCACGGACGGGTTGTCGTCCTCGAGGAGCCAGGCAGTGGGATCCGCCTTCAAATGTGACTTCCAGCCGCTCAACGACATTGCCTCCCGCAGACGTTTCCTAGCTTCCACCAGTCAAATACCCCATCAACACCCGCTGGAATTCTTCAGGCTCGTCGTAATAACAGAGGTGTTTCGCCTTCTCGATCACATGGAGACCGGCGTCCGGCATGACACGCGCCGCGGCCTGCGCGGCGGAAAGCGGGAAATTCCGGTCTTTTGCCCCCCAAATGATCAGTGTTCTGGGCGTAATCTTGCCCAGTTGTTCCATGGTGAACGGCTTGATGGCCCTGCCTCTCCCGCGCCAAAACACCCTCCTGCCGCCGGACCCGGTAATCACGGCACGTCCGTATGCCTCAATCTCGAGCAGTTCCTCGCCTACCCGGCAGGGATCAAAGAGAACTTCATGGCTCAAGAACCACTCGCTTGCTGCGGGCGTTGGCAACAGATTGTTCCACATCATCCGGAGCATCAGAGGCAGCGACACCTTTGCGGAGGACTGGCCCAATCCCGCCGCATTGACGAGAACCAGCCGCCTGACCGCGCCGGGCGCCTCCAGTGCATACTGCAAGGCAACCGCGCCCCCAAGCGAATGGGCCACGAGCCTGGCAGGCGTGATGCCCATCTCGGCCATGAAGAGCTTCAGCCACTGGGCAAAGTACGGTCGATCGTAAGCTGCGCGCGGCTTGGCCGACTCGCCGTATCCCGGCATGTCCGGTGCTAAGACGCGGAAATGTCTCGACAGCGGGCCGATTACGGGAAGCCACCGAATCCCGCCGGCTCCCGCATCGCCTCCATGAAGGAGGACGACCGGATCGCCGCTTCCCGCTTCCAGGTAGCTGGTCCGCTCCCCGCCCAGTATGGCGACTCTGCGCTCAACGGGGACGCCTATCCGGCCGATCAGCGCCGATAGTATGGTTTCTGACGGCACCGGTATAACCTCCTCCACAGTGTTCACGGCTGCTGATCGGTTTGGGTCATTCGGAGAGGACCGCGCTTGATTTGACAACAATCTCTATCCCATCCCCGGTACGCAGATGTAGCCCTGAGTCCGGTGGAAGCGGTTGTTTGGAGACTCCTCTTATTCAAAACGTACTATATCGTCTTTAGTTGGCAGTGAGTTGGTGTATTTAACCCATTGACCATCTTTATTCAAAAAATACTCTCTAAAAACAAATGGAATACCTCTTGCTTTCTTAAAATCTGGATTATCCATAAATTGCATATGCAAATGCGGCATCGTCGAATTACCCGAGTGTCCCAATTCGCCAATTAATTCTTTACTCTGAAGACGATACCCTTCTTTTATTACGATTGATCCCTTTTTCAAGTGGGCTAATAAAGCATAAATACCATTTTCGCTTCTGATTATTACGCAATTGCCGGTTATTGAGCTATATTCCAATATACCTTCTTCATAATCTTTTGTTACTTTGATTGTATTTCTTATGTCTCTGTATACATTTACCGGATTTCGCTCTTCGATGCCGTCTATTACTTTTATTACTTCACCACCAACAGGAGAATATACCTTTTCACCCCATCCATAGAAATCATTTAATCTGATTCCTCGCAACAAATAGGTAAGAGGACTCGGCTTATATGGCTTCTTCGACCTCCCGGCTTTATCAATGACGACAAAGTCAATTGCATACATTTCACCGTATTTTGTAGTTCCATGACTTGGTATTTTACTACCTGGTGTATTGGGTGTTATACATACGGATTGGATAGGTGAGTCAATTATTAATAGATCATTCACCAAAACAGAGTTCTCCTTTTCAATCGTGGCCTTATTCTCGCATGCGATATGAGAGACAACAATGATACTGAAAATTATAAGTGTTGCATAATGAGGTATGATAAATTTCATTGTGTTCAATTTTCCTCGCGCCGAAGGCGTCCACCTAGTGTTCGGGTTGCTTAATTGGTTTTCTTCGCACGCTCCGCGGCGGTCATGTGTTAGGTTTCTCCGAGGCGGCCGCGACCGCCGCCAGGAGTTCCGCCGGGGCAAAGACCGGTAAAGAGGCGTTCGCGAAGCCGCGCCCGTCCCGTGTAACGATGGCCGTCATCCCGCACGCCCTGGCAGCCTCATGCAGCACGGCATCCTCAAAGTCGGCAAAGTCCAGGTCAAGCGCTCTGTCAAGCACGTTGCGATCGACGTCAGCCACATCAAAAAGGGTAAGCAGTTCGCGCAC
>JBLNBS010000012.1:0-4251 GCA_050260175.1 Patescibacteria group bacterium
GCCGCGAACCAGGGGTCTTCATGACACTAGATCTTCCCGGCCATTTCCCCGGCCCAGGCCTCGATGGCCTTCCAGTCGCGGAAGTCGCCCTCGCCCATTTCCTTGTTCTTGTCCTTGTTCCTGCTCATGAAGAAGCGCCACGGCTGTTCCAGCGTAGCCACGTCGAACTTGCCGGCGAAGAGCGCCGTGCCGACAGGCCCTTTGACCTCCCGGAGCTTGTTCAGAATCGCGTCGGCCTTGGCCGTATTCTCCGGCGTGGCGTCCTTCATCATCATGCCCGCCATGAAGTAGGCCACCGGTACCTTGGCCAGGGCGGCGCTGTTTTTACGGGCGAACTTGACCGCCTCGGGCAGCAGGCGGAACATCCGCGCGGCGCTGCCGATGATTACGGCCTGGTAGGGAGAGAGGTCCTTTACACGCTTGACGGATTCGACCGTGACATCGTGTCCGGCCTGGCGCAGCACCTCCCCGACGGCGGCCGCGATCTCGGCCGTGGAGCCGCAGCGGGACGCGTAGGCGACGAGGATTTTCTTGGCCATGGATGATACCCCCTCAGATTAATGGCGCCGGCTATTATGATCTTGCCCTCATGCTTGGCGCTGTTCCGGGTTGTGTGACGGATTGACCACCTTCATTAGTGGTTCTGCGGCGGCGCAGAGCTTCGTGTCGGCGGAAACGAACACCAAATCGGCGATGCGACGGCGAAGATTGACCGCGGAGGCAAGAATCAAGGCATTGATCGGCGTGAGGTATTGTCCGTCGAGCATTTCGAGGCTTACAACGACATCTTGCGCCGTTAAGGGGACCACCTCGACGACCCCCCTGCCCACGTCAGCCAACAAATGCGCTCTCAGATCTCGAAAGGCACGTTCATCCATGACTCGCCTGACTTCCCACAGGCGCCGGAAAGCCGAGACGGCCTCCGTAAGCGTAAGGCTGGATATATACACGCTGCAGCCCGAAAGGATCCGGTCGACAGCTTCGGTCCCAACTTCGGGAATGTACCTTTTCAGCAAGGCGCTCGTGTCCAGGAAACGGTTCATGACTCTTCCGCGCGTACGGCCCTGATCTCGTCCGTCACAGACACTTTCAAGCCCCGCATCCTTTGCCTCAGATCCTGCAACTCCGGCGCATCCGCAGCATAAGGGGCGGCGTATTCCCTCAGCAATGCGATCTCGTTCATGGGCGCCGCGGATCTGACCACGAGCTCGCGCCCGCGGATCTCCATCTCCAGGTAATCGCCTGTTTGGAAGAGCAGCTTATCCCGCACTTCTTTCGGTAGAGTTAACTGGCCCTTGGCGGTCACCTTGCCCAGGTATGTGGACAATGTCTTTCGCCTTACTTTCGCCTTATCGGTATTCCTTACTTTGATTATAAGCCGCCTCCGGATGAAACGTCAATCTGAATCCATCGCCGCCCTGGCCACCTTCATCGCCAGGGCCATGACGGTCAGGATGGGCGGCGCGCCGAGGGGGTATGGCAGGAGGGTGGCGTCGGCCACGTAGAGGATGCCCGGCAGGCGGTCGTGGTGGAGCGTGGCTGCTTCCCGCTCCGTCAGGGGCAGGCTGCCGCCGGGATGACCGGCGTTAAGCGTACCCGGGACGAGGTCTTCAGACCCTATGCCGCAGCGCGCGAAGATCTCCCGGCACAGTTCCACCCCGTCCGCCAGGCGGGCCTCGTCCCTCTCCGTCAGCGGTTTTTCGATCCCGTGCGCCGTTACCGCGCCCGCGGGTTCGTCCGCCGGCTTGATCACGAGGCCCGTGAGGTCCCGGGCCGGCATCCGCCAGCGCCGGTTGAAGAGGTTATTTCCTGAGCAGCTTTACGGAGACCAGGGTGATCCCCATATCCCTGATCCGGCTGAGCATGGCGTGTAATTCGGCCTGGTCCCTGAGATCGCCGGCGATCATTGTCCCGCCGTCCGGGAGGAGCCTTAGCTCCAATCCCTCGAAACAGTCCATCCGCCGGGCGTCCAGATGGCCCTGGATGATGATCTCGTAGTAGTCCATAGTCCGCACCAACCGTTTCTTCATGTCGTTACATAGCTGATGATATCAAGGCGAAAAGGTAAAAGGACCACCCGGATGGGTGGTCGGAGGGGTGGTTTTGAGAGAACGAGGAGATGCCGAGAAAGGGCAAGAGGGTTATGGCTCAACGCTGGCCGCTAATTCCTATGCGCGAGCGCTTCCAAGGCCGGCACCTGCGGGACCCACTATGGTTGTAAATCGGGTGACCCTGGTGTATACTATGTGTATCCAGACGCAAGGAGGCGGATCACGCATGCTTAAACGCTTGATCCAGCATGGTAACAGCGCGGCGCTGATTATCGACAAACCGATCCTGGATCTCCTGCGGATCAAACCGGAGACCCCGGTGGAAGTCATCACCGACGGCCGCAATATCATCCTGTCTCCCTTGCCAGGCACGGAGATTAGCGAAGAGGATATAGCGCGCTCCCTGGAGAGGGTAAATAAGCGTCACGGCGCCACCCTGCGCAGGCTGGGACAATGACCGCCGATCCGCGGTTCCTGACTTTGGCCGAGGCGCTCATGATCCATGCGGACCAAATACGCAACTACGGAGGCACATACGGCCTGCTGGACATCCGCCTGTTGAGCTCGGCCCTTGCGCAGCCCGAAGCCGGCTACGCGGGGGCATATCTGCATGAAGACCTCTTTGCCATGGCCGGCGCGTATGCCTACCATATCTGTCAAAACCACCCCTTCGTCGACGGGAACAAGCGGACGGCCCTCGCCGCGGCGCTCGTCTTTTTGGATGTCAATGGGGTGGTCCTCGAAGACGTTGGGGATCAACTGTACGGGTTGATGATGGAGATCGCCAACGGGAAAGCTTCGAAGCAGGATGCGGTGAGGGTTTTTAGAGAATTGGCGGTCTTGCCGGAGAAATCAATGACAATCTCGTAAACGAGATGCCTCGCCGCCGGATACCTAGCTTCAGCCTTAACGGACTCGATCCGGCCCGCGGCGGCGAAGCTTTGCCGGTAATGCCCGGCTATCTCCTCCCGGCCTCTATGCAACGGGCCCCGGCCGGCGAAAAGCACCGCTTCCTCGAGATATGACGCGGAACCATCGCCGGCATTGGCGTTGTAGCTCTTAATCCAGTTGGCGTTCTCCGCGTCCAACTGGACTGAGACCGGATCATCGGCCGGCAGACGGGGCGGGCCTTCGCCCGCGCCAGCCGCCGGACAGATCACGTTCAAGAGGAGCAGAGCGGCCAGGCCTGTCCGCCCCAAGAAGCCGAATCCTTTCCGTGACAACATGATACCCTTTCCTCGACAAGTTCTGGTCATCCCGCGGATGCTCCCGGTTATCGCCCAGGACGAAGTACCGGCCGGCCGGTACGGCAGACGATCACCTTTTCTCCTGGGAGGCCGATGACGCGCTTGATATTGGCCGATTTACCGTCCTTGAAAGCGACGATCTCGCCCCGCTCGGGATTCGTTCGCCCGGATTAGCCATACCAGGAATTTTCTGGTATTAAATCCCGTTCCAACAGGGATTTCTTGCTAAGTTGTCGAAGATATCGCGCCAAGGAGGTATTATAAGGAGGTATCATAATGATAAAACGTTGTACATGGCTTGCCCTTATCCTCCTCTTGCTCTCGTCCTTCGCATTCGCGACCGCAGGCCCGCCGCGGGATCTAAAGGAGATCCCAATCTACCAGGGCGCGGCCCGGGATACCAAAGCGGAAGAAGAACGGCGCGAAGAATTCGAGGAATTCAACGCGGGTACCCGCGACAGCTGGCGCTCTTATACCGTCAGGGTGTATAGAGCCAAAGCCCTTATCGATGATGTATGCCGGTTTTACCTGGACAAACTGGGCGCCAAACCGGGCTCGCCGTTGGATGATCCCGCCAGCCTTGAACCGGGAGAAGTCTATCCCCCATGGTATGAGCTGGATTTCTGGCCCGAGAGCATCTTCGAGGATCAGTACGAGCGGGAGACGCTCATCCAGGACGGCAAATGGACCAAGCAGGCCTTTGCCAAGCGGCCGCAATGGAAGAAAGGCGCCTGGCTCTGCCAGGCCTGGATCGAATGGAACGTCAGGCTGGATAACGGCGATCTGGCCCAATACACGGTGCTCTTGGAGGACGAGGGTTATGACTCCAGAAAGAAAGTGGACTATCGGAGTACCCGGATCAGGATCGAGATCCTGGTGACCAAGTCCGAGGAGGCCTTGGAAGAGGAAGAGGACGCGGCCATGGACGAGGCTGTCGCCGCGAAAGCGCGGCA
>JBLNBS010000013.1:0-24572 GCA_050260175.1 Patescibacteria group bacterium
CCGAGCGAGCATGCCGTGTGGCTCGGCATCCGTGCCTGCGCCGGGAGTTGCCGGGGTGGATAATACTGTCCTGGAAGCGACGGCGCCCGCGCCGTGGCGCTATCTTTTCCTGGCCCGCAGGCCGGCGGAGGCCAGGAGCCCTAGGGCCCTGGCCAGGGTGGCCTCGTCCTCCAGGGCGACCCGCAACGTGCCGCCCTCACCCTCGCGCAGCCGCATGATCTCCAGATCCTTGACGTTGATTCCCCCATCCGCCAGCACGTCCAGGACCTGCTTGATCGCGCCGGGCCGGTCCTGGACGGCCACGACCAGCTCCTCCACCTTGCCGAGGAGCCCCTTGCCCCGGGCGGGCACCTCCTCCCGGACGGCCCGCGCGCGCGTCAAGAGAGCGGCCAGGTCCGCCTCGCGCCCGGGCGCGAGCGCCTTCTCAAAGAGCGCCAGTTCGGCGCGGAAAACAGCCAGCGCTCGCAGGAGCGGCTCGCGGTTGGCGGCCAGGATCTCGACCCAGAGGGCGGCGTCGCCCCCGGCGATCCGCGTCGTATCGCGAAACCCCCCGCCGGCTAGGGTCAGCGTGCCGGGATGCCTGGCCTCGCATGCCGCGGCGGCGTTGACCAGGGCAGCGGCGGCGAGATGGGGCAGGTGGCTCACGCCGGCCGCGATGGCGTCGTGCTCGGCCGGGTCGAGGCGGAGAAAGCGCGCGCCGGTGCAGGCCAGGACGGCCTGGAGATCCTCCAATGCCCGGTCCGGGACCACGGGGGCGGGGCAGAGGACGTAGGCGGCGTTTTCAAAGAGGTAAGGATCGGCGGCCGGCAACCCCGCCCGCTCCGATCCGGCCATGGGGTGGCCGCCCACGAAGTGAATGCCCGCCGGGAGGCGGGTGGCCAGGGCGGAGACGATCTCCCCCTTGACGCTGGCGGTGTCGCTGACGATCGTTCCCGGCCGCAGGCGGGGCGCGAGGGCGAGGACGGTCGGCACGACGGCGCGCACGGGCGTGGCCACGATGACGACCTCGGATCCGGCCAGGTCCTCGAGCCTGGCGGCAGCCGCGGTGACGGCCCCCGCCGCCAGGGCCGCGCTGACGGCCGCCTGATCCGCGTCGTAGCCGACGACCTCCAGGCCGCCGGCGACGAGCGCCATGCCGAGCGAGCCCCCGATCAGGCCGAGGCCGGCCAGGCCCACCCTGCGGGCGCGCATCCCTACATCGCGCGGCCGACCGCGGCCGCCACCGGGCGCAGCCCGGCCATCAACCCCGCGAACTCGGTGAAAGTGAGCGACTGCGGCCCGTCCGAGAGCGCCTTTTCCGGCGCCGGGTGGACCTCCACCATGAGCCCGTCGGCCCCCACCGCGACGGCGGCGCGCGACAGGGGTTCCACCAGCGCGCGCTTGCCCGCACCGTGGCTGGGATCGGCCAGGATGGGGAGGTGCGACAGGTGCTTGACCGACGGGACGGCGCTGAGATCGAGCGTGTTGCGGGTGGATGTCTCGTAGGTCCTGATGCCCCGCTCGCAGAGGACCACGTCGTAGTTGCCCTCGGAGAGGATGTATTCCGCGGCCATGAGCCACTCCTCGGTCGTGGCGGCCAGGCCCCGCTTGAGCAGGACGGGTTTCTTGCACCGCCCGACCTCGCGCAGGAGGATGAAGTTCTGCATGTTGCGTGCGCCGATCTGCAGCATATCCGCATACTCCGCCACTAATTCCACGTCCCTGGGATTGACCACCTCGGTCACCACGGGCAGGCCGGTCTCGGCCCGGGCCTGCGCCAGGAGGACCAAGCCCTCTTTCTCCAGGCCCTGAAAGGCATAGGGCGACGTCCTGGGCTTGTACGCCCCGCCGCGCAGCAGATCCGCGCCCGCGGCCTTGACCGCCCGGGCCGTGGCCACGATCTGCTCGCCGTTCTCCACCGCGCACGGCCCGGCGATGACCACGATCCGCGGCCCGCCGATCCGCACGGCACCCACCTGGACCTGGCTGGGCTCCTGCCTGAACTCCCTGGCTGCGAGCTTATAAGGCGCCAGGATCGGCACCACCCGCTCCACGCCCTCCATGGCCTCGAGGTATGAGGTCATGGGCGCGTCCTTCTTGGCGCCGACCGCGCCGATGATCGTCTTTTCCACCCCGCGGGAGAGATGAATGTCGAATCCCCACTCCCGCAGGCGCGTCTGCACGCGGTCGACCTGTTCAGGCGTGGCATGGGCCTCCATGACGATGATCATCACCCACGCGCTCCTTTCGTTACGGTTTTTAAACCCGGATTTCGAAAGTACCTTAGCGACCTGAGCTACTGCGGCTTTGGTCGCTCATGGACTTCATGCGCAAAAGACGCTGCAAGCGAATCCCTGTTCCGGCCTCACCCGGCATCCATGCCGCCCTCTCCCGGGGGCAGGGTAAGACCAACGGGGTTGTAAGCCCAGGAGCTCCCCTCCCCCTATGGGCCTCATGGGAGAGGGGCCGGGGGTGAGGTTACCGGCCGCCCAGGGCTTCGGCCAGGGCCGCGAGGAAGCGCTCGTTCTGCGCCGCCGTGCCAATGGTCACCCTGATGCGGCGCGGCAGGCCGAAGACCCCCGCCGGCCTGACGATGACTCCCCGCGCCAGGAGGGCGCGATAGACGCCTTCCGCCTCGCGGCCCAGGTCCACCAGGATGAAATTGGTCTGGGTCGGCAGATAGTCCAGGCCCAGCGCAGCGAGTCCCTCGTAGAGCTGTTTTTTACCCGCGGCGTTCAAAGCCAGGCTCTTTTGCACGTGTTCCGCGTCGTCCAGGGCCGCCGCGGCCGCCGCCTGCGCCACGAGGTTGACGTTGAAAGGCTCCTTGACCCGGTGCAGCAGGTCGATCAAGCCGGGCGCGCCCAGTCCGTAACCGACCCTCAGGCCTGCCAGGCCGTACAGTTTGGAAAAAGTCCCCAAAAAGAGCAGGGGCGCGCCCGCGCGCACCAGACCCGGCCCGTCCGGCAGGCTCCCGGCGTCGGCGTATTCGCGGTAGGCGGCGTCGTAGACCACGAGCACGCCCGGGGGTAGGCCGGCCAGGAACGCGGCGAACGCGTCCCCGCCAAAGGCCGTGCCGGTGGGATTGTTGGGATTGCAGACGAAGACGAGCTTGGTCCGGGCCGTGATCGCGGCCGAGATAGCCTCCAGATCCTGGCCGCCGTCGGCGCGCACCGTCACGGGCTCCGCGCCGAGCAGGTGCACGGCGTAGAGGTATTCGCCAAAGGTCGGCTCACAGATGACCGCCTCGTCGCCCGGGCCGAGGAAGGCCTCGGCCGCCAGCCTGATGATCTCGTCGGAGCCGTTGCCCACGATGACGCCGGCGGCATCCATGCCGTACCGTTTGGCCAGCGCCTCCCGGAGATGGAATGCCCGCGCGTCGGGATAGTACGAAACCCTGGCCGCGGCGTCCTGCATGGCCCGGAGCGCCATGGGGGAAGGCCCCAGAGGGTTCTCGTTGCTGGCCAGCTTGATCACGTCAGCCAGGCCCAGCTCGCGCTGGACCTCCTCGATCGGCTTGCCCGGGACGTAGGGCGGTATGCGGAGGATGTTCGCCCTGGTACGGCCCTGCCAGTCCTGCAACGACCATCGACCACCTTTTAAAAGTTCTGCAAAAACCCCGTTTTACCTCAGAGACGTAAAAAATGATGAATTGATCATGGTAAATGATGAATTATAATAATCATGTACTACTTTTACATTTTTTTACGATCTGATTCTGCATTATGCATTCATTATTCATCATTACTTAGGTCGGGACGGAGGGCCGCGGCCCCGCGGAGATAGACGTGGACAGGCCTGACGCCGGGATCCATCTCCGCGTGGAGGAGCACCCTCACGCAGCGCGGCAGCCCGCCCGGTTTGTCGATCTCCACCGCGTCGAGGAGCGGCACCTCGTTCCAGCCGAGCTGCCTGGCGGCGGCCGCAGGATACTCGGCCCGCAGGTCAGGGGTGGCGGTAAAGATGGCGCTGACGATGCACGCGATGTGGAGTCCGTTGGCCCGGACCAGCTCCGCCAGGAGATCCCTGGTGGCGGAGAGGATCGCCTCGGGTTCGTCCCGCTCCACGGTGATGGCGCCGCGCAAGGCCCTGAGCATCAGGCGATCGCCCGGTGGCCGAGCCCCACGGCCACCTCGTCCAGGTGCAATAAGCCGATGCCAAAGAACACGGCCACCGCCACGTGATCGCCCCGCCGGGCCAGGCCCACCTTGCCGCCGATGTTGAGCCCCACGGCCTTGGCCATGATCTGCGAGAGGGCCTCGCGGGTGGCGCCGGCGACGGCTCCTTCCTCGGCGTGGCATTCCTTGATGATGAATTCCCGCTTGGCGGCCACCACCGCCCGTTCCACGATGGACTTGACCGCCATGAGGTATTCCCCGCCGTAATCGACGGCGGCGGCCCGGATTTCCTGCCGGCGCAGGTCTTCCTTGAGCCGCCGCTCGTCGTCGCGCGTGGGCGAGAGGGCCATCTCGAGGGCGGCCCGCGCCACTTCCTTGCTGCTGGCCTCAGCCATGTGAAGACACCCCCATGTCTGTGCAAGAGATCGGAGGCGGCGCGGACCGCTCTCCGCCGCCGGCCCGCCGCGAAACCCTCGCGTTGTCCGGCTACGAAAAAGGCACCCACCCGGAGTGCCCCCACGCCCGCTATTTGGGTCGGCATCAGCCTTGTCACTAATCTACCACAAGAGCCCCACCGATGGCAAGTCCCGCGAGGGCGAGAGCCGCGCCTCGTCCAGGCTGATGCCCTCCATGGCGTCGGCCAGGCTCAGCCTGGGCCGCCACGCGGGGGAGGCCAGGAGAACCTGGGCCGCCACCAGGGTACAAACCAGGAGAACCGCCACTACCGCCGCGATGGCGCCGGGCAGATCCCGCGCCCGCCGATGCCTGCCTGACATGTATCGGATCTTGCCCCCGGCCCTCGGGCCTCATACCCCCGCGTGGGCCGCGGCGGCGCGGCCCGCCGCGTGGCCGGTGCTGAAAGCGGCCTGGAGGTTGAAACCGCCGGTATAGCCGTCCACGTCGAGCAACTCGCCCGCAAAGTAAAGCCCCGGCACGAGGCGGGAGGCCATGGTCGCGGGATCCACCCCGGCCACCGCCACACCGCCCGCTGTGACCACGGCTTTTTGCAGGGGGTACGCGCCCGTGACGGTCAGCGGCAGCGCCTTGAGCGCGCGGCAAAGTTCCAACCGGCGGCTCCGGCCGAGGCACCCGGCGGGTTCCCGTGGTTCAATCCCGATCGCGGCCGGTAATGCCGCTGCCAGGGACGCGGGGATCAATCCCGCCGCGGCCAGCGCCTTGCCGAGCCCGCGGCGCGCGTTGGCCGCGATCGCCGCCCGCAGAACGGCGTCCAGACCCTGAAGGTCCATGGACGGCGCGAGATCGATCGCCAGGGCAAGGACTGCGCCCTGAGCCAGCGCGGGCACGGCCGCCCGGCTCAGCCTCAGCACGGCCGGCCCGGAGACGCCGTCGTGGGTAAAGAGCAGTGCGTCCCGCGCGCTGCCGAGCGCTCTGCCCTCGATCGACAGGCGCAGCCCCGCATCGTCGAGCGCCAATCCGGGCAGGGCGTGGGTCCAGCCTTCCGCGGTGACGAGGGGCACGAGCGAGGCGCGGGGCGGCTCCACACGATGGCCGGCCGCCCCGGCCAGCCTGTACCCGTCGCCCGTGCAGCCGGTCTCGGGGTAACTGAGGCCGCCGGTGGCCAGGATCACGGCCCGGCACGCCAGGACGCGGCCCCCGGCCCTCACGCCGCCCATGCATCCGTTCTCCATATGGAGGGCAACGACAGGGGATGAGGTCCGGATGTCCACGCCTGCCTGGCGCAAGGCGCGCAGGAGCGCCGCCTGCACATCCCGGGCACGGTTGCTCGCGGGAAAGACCCGCCCGTCCTCCTCGACCACGGTCGGCACACCCAGCGACGCCAGGAGGCCGCGGAGCTCCGCCGGGCCGAAACGCGCGAGGGCGCTGTGGAGAAAACGCCCGTTGCCGGGCATATTGGCCACCAGGGTCTGGAGATCGGCCTGGTTCGTCAGGTTGCAGCGCCCGTTGCCCGTGAGGAGGAGCTTTTGCCCGAGTCCGGGGTTTTTTTCCAGGAGCACCACGCGGGCCCCGGCCCTCGCCGCGGCAAGGGCCGCCATCATGCCCGCCGGCCCCCCGCCCACGACGGCGATCAGGCCCAAGTCCGCCTTTCCTTCTGAAGGAGCGACCGCAGGGCGGGCAGGGCCGCTACCGCCGCCTCGCGCCCCCAGGCCACGCACTGCCTGGCCTGGTCGAAACGGGCCGTGCCGAGGCCGCCGACCTCGGGCCGGATGACGAGATCGGCCCGGGCCACCTGGCGCCGGTCCAGGTTCGAACCCATGATCCTCACGACCTGGGCGAGCACGCCGAGGATATTCCGGGGTTTTACGGCGGGGAAATCCGAGCCCACGTCGACCGCCACCACGGGCCGGCCCATCTCGAGGGCGATCTCGACCGGCACGCCCGCCACCACGCCGCCATCGACCAGGAGCCGCCCGCCGAGGCCGACCGGGGCAAAGACGCCCGGCACGGCCGCCGAGGCCGCGACCGCCTGCGCCACGGGCCCGTCGCGCAGGATCACGGGCGCGCCGGTCTCGAGATCGGTGGCCACCACCCAGACCGGGAGGGATAGCTGGGCAAAGGTCTTGCCCTTGGTGAGCAGGGCAAGGACGGCCTGCATCCGGTCGACCCCGATCAGACCGAGCCCCCGGTGGAACTGGATGTCCAGCATGTCCTGCCAGGGGAAGACCTCGGCCAGATCCTCCATACGGTCAAGGTCGATCCCGGCGCCATAGAGCGCCGCCATAACGGCGCCCATGCTCGTGCCCACGATTCCCGCCGGGTGTATGCCCTGCTCGCGCAGGACCTGCAGCACGCCAAGATGTGCCAGGCCCCGGGCGCCGCCGCCCCCCAGGGCCAGGATCGCCCCGGTGGACATGGCCCCGCCTCCCTTAGATCGCGACCGGCCGCGTGAAACAGGAATACGTCCCCTCGTGGCAGGCCACGCCCGTCTGCTCCACCTGGACGAGCAGGGTGTCCCTGTCGCAGTCGGTCTGGATCGAGAGCACCTTTTGGATATTGCCCGATGTCTCGCCCTTGACCCAGAACTCTCCGCGGCTCCTGCTCCAAAAACAGGTGCGCCCCGTCTCCAGGGTCCTGTGGAGCGACGCCTCGTTCATGTACGCCACCATGAGCACGGCATGGGTCGCCGCGTCCTGGATCACGGCCGGGATCAGCCCCTGAGCGTCGTATTTCAGGTCTTCCGGCTTGACCATATGGCTTCACCGCCTCGTTCATCGCCCCTAGGAGCGAAGATGGAGGATACAGGAACGCATATCCTCGAATATGGTGCCAGGCCTGCATCCGGGTCGGGCGCAATATATTGCGCCCCTACACAGGACCGACGAACACGCAGCCACGGCCTCCCGTTCCTGTGTAGGGGTGCAGCATGCTGCACCCTTGGCCCAAATGCACGCCTGAAAAAGATCAACCACTACCTCGAATTGCGCCTTTCGAGAAGAACTTTGGGACTACGAACCACATGAAAAGACACGAAATGACAGGCTACACGGCCGGCGCGTCTACGTCCCTCACGGGCACGCCGTGCTCCCGCAAATACCGCTTGACCCCGGCGATGCTGTGGCGGCGGTAGTGAAAGATCGAAGCGGCCAGAACGGCGTCGGCCCGGCCCTCGGTCAGGGCGGCCAGCATGTGCTCTGGCCCGCCCGCGCCGCCGGATGCGATCACGGGCACGGGGACGGCCTCGGCCACGGCTGATGTCAGGGCGCAGTCATAACCGCCCTGCACCCCGTCCTGGTCCATGCTGGTGAGGAGGATCTCCCCCGCGCCCAGGGCCGCGCCCCTGGCGGCCCAGGCCACGGCGTCCAAGCCCGTCGCCCTCCTGCCGCCGTGGGTGTAAACCTCCCAACCCCCGCCGGGGCGGGATTTGGCGTCAATGGCCAGCACCACGCATTGCCGGCCGAACTGGCGGGCGCACGCGGCCAAGAGATCCGGGTCCGCCACGGCGGCGCTGTTGATGGAGACCTTGTCCGCCCCAGCCCTGAGGATGGCGCGCATGTCCTCGACGCGGGCGATGCCGCCGCCGACGGTAAAAGGTATGAAAACCCTCTCCGCCACATGCGCGGCGAGCTCGGCCACGATGCCGCGCTCCTCGTGCGAGGCGGTGATGTCGAGAAAAACCAGTTCGTCGGCGCCCTCGGCGTCGTAGTACGCGGCCAGTTCCACCGGATCGCCCGCGTCGCGCAGGTTCAGAAAGGAGGTGCCCTTGACGACCCTCCCGGCGCGGATATCCAGGCACGGTATGATGCGCTTGGCCAGCATGGTTACTGAATACCGCCTTCCTCTGCTTCCACGCCTCTGCGGCCTCCGCGTCTCCGCGGTTTCGTCCCGGCCTCAAAACGCAAGATCGCGGCCCGCAGGTCCAGGCGCCCGTCGTAGAGCGCCTTGCCCACGATGGCCCCCGCCGCGCCGGCCGCGGCAGCGGCCTCGAGATCGCCCAGGGAGGAGATGCCGCCGGAGGCCACGATCGAAAGGCCCGACTCGCGCACCAGGCGCGCCAGTCCCGCCAGGTCCGGCCCGGCGAGCATGCCGTCCCTGGCGATATCGGTATAGATCGCCTCGCGCACCCCCAGGCGGGCCATCTCTCTGGCAAGATCCAGGACCTCCACGCGCGAGTCCTCGGTCCAGCCCTCGGCCGAGACCAGGCCGTCTCTGGCGTCGAGCCCCAGGATCACGCGGCCCCCGTAACGGGCTACGGCTTGCCGTAAAAAAGGCGGGTCCTTTAGCGCCGCCGAGCCCAGCACGACCCTTGCCACGCCTTGCTCGAGGTAGCATGCCAGGTCGGCCATGTTCCTGACGCCGCCGCCCACCTCGACGGGGACGCGCACTGCTTTTGCGATACCGAGGACCGTTTGGGCCTGCGCGGCCCGGCCGAGCCTTGCCCCATCCAGATCCACCACGTGGATCAGGGAAGCGCCGGCCTGGGCAAAGCGGGCAGCCACGGCGCGGGGATCGCGGCCGTAGATCGTGGCCCGGCCGTAATCGCCCTGGGCCAGGCGGACGCAGGCCCCGTCCAGGAGGTCGATGGCGGGGATGATCCTCATGGTTTCCCCTCGCAAAAAGCCTTCAGGAGGCGTAGGCCCACGGCGCCGCTTTTTTCCGGGTGGAACTGCACCGCAAGGATGTTGTCCCGGCCCAGGGCGGCGGCAAAAGCCAGGCCGTAATCGGCCTCGGCCAGGATGAGCGATCGGTCGAGCGGGTCGGCGTAATAGGAATGGACGAAATAGACGTAGTCCCCGTCCCGGATGGCCAAGTACGGATAGGGCTTTTTGATCGAGAGCGAGTTCCAGCCGATCTGCGGCACCTTGCCGGGGCCGGGCAGGCGCCGCGCCACGCCGCGAAAGACGCCGAGGCCGCGCGGCGGCGCCCCGCCTTCCGCGTCCTCCTCGCTTTGTTCCATCAGGATCTGGAGGCCCAGGCAGATGCCGAGATAGGGCCGCCCGGCATTGATGTGCGCCAGGATGGGCTCGACGAGGCCCCGGGCGGACAGATTGGCCATGCAGGCCCCGAACGCTCCCACGCCGGGGAGGACCAGGCGGTCTGCCCGGGCCAGGGTCTTTGCCTCGCCCGTGATCTCGGCGGGGTGGCCGACCGCGCGCAAGGCCCGCGCCACGCTGGCCAGATTGCCCAGGCCGTAGTCGACGACGGCGATCACAAAAGGACCCCCTTGGTCGATGGTATCCCCTGCTCGCGCGGGTCGAGCGCCACCGCGGCACGCAAGGCCCGGCCAACGGCCTTGAAGATCGCCTCCAGGCAGTGATGGGCGTTACCGCCGGCGCGCAGCGTGATGTGCAGGTTGAGACCGGCGTTGACAGCCAGGGCGCGCATGAACTCGCGCGCCAGTTCGGGCTGGAAATCGCCGCATGATGCACCGGGGGCCAGGCTCGCTTTGTAGCGGAGATACGGCCGTCCGCCGCAGTCGATCGCCGCCTCGGCCAGGGCCTCGTCCATGGGGATCAGGGCCCAGCCATACCGCGCCAGGCCGCGGGCGTCGCCGATGGCCTCCCGCAAGGCGCGTCCCAGCGCGATGCCGGTATCCTCCACGAGATGATGCCCGTCCACACAGAGATCGCCGCGGGCGGCGAGGCGGAGATCGCAGAGGCTGTGCCTGGCCAGGAGATTGAGCATGTGGTCGAAGAAGCCGATACCCGTACATATCTCGGCGCGGCCCGAGCCGTCCAGGTCGATCTCGACCGTGATCTCGGTCTCCAGGGTCTTGCGGGACACCGTTGCCTGCCTGGCCATGCGCGGCTTCCCCCTCGAAAACCAGAAGTAGATGCAGAAGCGTCTTGATAACCTTCAAAGTAAAATACTCTCAGATTCGAAGGGCTAAATCTTAAATACAAATGATCGTATCTGTGTAAGCTGCGTAATCTGTGGTTTAAAACGTTTCTGGTTTCACTTGTCGTTGTCTTTTTCCAACCGCCTGGCCAGTGAGAGCTCGTGGGCCGTGAGCCCCTCCTCGCGGGCCAGGAGGCGGGCGGCCGGGCCGTCATGGGCAAAACCCGCCGGTGTGGTAAAAAGCACGCTCATCCGGCGGAGGAAGTCGTCGACCCCGAGGCCCGAGGCATAGCGGGCCGTACCGTTCGTGGGCAGCACGTGGTTCGTGCCGGCGGCGTAATCGCCGAGCGCCTCGGGCGCGTGGGCGCCGATAAAGACCGCGCCCGCGCTGCGCACGCGCCCGGCCAGCGGCCAGGGGTCCGCCACCAGCAGCTCGAGGTGCTCCGGGGCCATCCTTTCCGCCAGGGCCAGGGCCTCATCCAGGCCGCGGGTGATTACGGCCCCGCCGCGGCCTGCCAGGCTCGCCCGGGCGATCTCCGCCCTGGAGAGCGAGGCCAGCGCCGCCTCGATCTCGGCGGCTACGGCAAGAGCCAGGGACCGCGCGGGAGTAAAAAGCACCGCCCCGGCATCGGGGTCGTGTTCGGCCTGGGCGAGCAGATCCGCGGCCGCGAGCGCGGGGTCGGCCGAGGCATCGGCGACGATCGCTACCTCGCTCGGGCCGGCCAGCATATCGAGTCCGACCCGGCCAAAAACCTGCCGCTTGGCCTCGGTGACGTAACGGTTGCCCGGGCCGCAGATCTTGTCCACGGGCTTCACGGTTTCCGTGCCAAAAGCCAGGGCCGCCACGGCATGGGCGCCGCCGATCCGGTAGACCTCGGTGACGCCGAGCTGGCAAAAAGCGCTGAGCAGTGCCGGGGCCAATGATCCGTCCGCGCGCGGCGGCGTGCAGACCGCGATCTCCTCCACCCCCGCCGCCTGGGCGGGGATGACGGCCATGAGGACCGACGAGACGAGGGGGGTCCCGCCGCCCGTACCGCCCGGGACGTAGACGCCAATCCTTTTGATGGGGACGAACCGCAGGGCCAGGATGCCCCCGCGCTCGTCCGCCTGCAGGAGGTCGGCGCGCCGCTGGCGCTCGTGAAAGCGCCGTATGTTCCCGGCTGCCTGCGCGATCGCGGCGGCCAATTCCGGCCGGACGCCGGCCGCGCCCTCCCGGATCTCGCCCTCCGTGAGCCGCAACCGGCCCGGCGCCAGGCGCGCCCCGTCGAAACGCGCCGCATACTCGACCAGGGCGGCGTCGCCGCGCGCGCGGATGTCGGCGATGATCGCGGCCACGTCGCGCCGTACCTCGCCGTCGGTCTCCGCGAGCAGCAAGCGCCGGTCGAGGAGGCGCTCGATCGCCGCGTCGTCCTTTCCCGCGGTCAGGATGGGCCAGGGCATGGGAGTGCTCCTTTCTGGATTCCAGCCAGGCCGGCCAGGGGCAAGGGGAGCACGGGACCGGTCCCTTTACACCCTGTCCCAGTAAGATAAAACCGGTGCAGGAAGGCTTCCCCGGTTTAGGAATACTCTATCACGCCGTCCCTGGCGTGTCAACGAGCTTGAGCGGCTGTTATGCATAGAAATGCGCCCCCCTCGCGGAGAGCGCCGATGGGATGGTATTTCGCAACGCTTCTAAAGCAAAAACGCCAATATTGCCAGGGCGGCGCCGATAATGGCATAAGTCCTGGCTTTTTGCGCCTCGTCCTCGGCCTCGGCCGCCGCTGCCTCGAGTTGCGCCAGGGACCGCCGCGCGGCGTCCAATTCCTCCTGGAGCTTGGCCAGGGAGGCATCCTGTTCGTCGTTCTTGGCCTTGAGCCGAGGTATCTCTTCCTCAAGCGTGGTAACCCGCACATCCAGCGCGTCCAAGTCCTTCCGCAAGGCGGCCTCGAGAACCTGAATCGCCTGGTAGATCTCATCGGTCTCGGACGTCAGGGCGGCGCCGCTCATACCGGGATCCTTCTTGGCCAGCGCCTCGGCGATCAACGCCTTGACCCTGTCCTCTCCCAGGGACTCTCCCCCCGGAGAGGCGGCGAGGCGCTCCTCGAAATGATTCAGAAGCCTGGCCAAGAATGCCACGACCTCGTAGCGGGTGGCGCGCCGATCCCCCTTGAAGGTCCCGTCCGGATAACCCACGATAAGGCCGGCGTTATAGACCGTGATAAACTCCTCGTAATACCACTCATCGGGGGCGGGTTCATCCGAGAAACGCGCCAGGGCGGCTTGACCCAGGATGAGGCAGAGAACGAGCGAGAGCGCGAGGGAGAGCAAAACACGACGCAAGAACAACACCTCCATGACTCCACCGGATTCGCGCAACCAGGCGTCCTCACCTCCTGCAGACCCGGTTGCATGGCTTTGCCATATACTTCGCGCGGCCATTCCCAAGTCCTTCCTCAATCTCCTGTTTTGGCATTAATTACCTAGGAGCCTGTGCGTGTAATGCCACGGGCCACTAGATACAGTGGTACCGCGTGGCACTTGATACCAGAGCTTGTGCTCCGAATGCTATAAATCAGGTTAGTCGCACAAACTCCTAGTGCCTGTTCAATCCCTCCTTGAATCCCTCCCCCAGAACCTCGTGGACACCCGTGATAATGACGAACGCTCGCGCGTCGAGGCGGTGCACGATCTCCTTGAGCCTGGCCTCCTCCGAGCGGGAGATCACGCAGAGCAATACTTCCTTATACAGCCCGGAAAAGAGCCCGCGCCCGTCGAGCCCCGTTACTCCCCTCTGCAATTCGTGGAGCAGGGCCGCACCGATCGCCGGGGCCGCGTCGGAGATAATGACGGCGGCCTTGGCGTAATCCACGCCGAGCAGCACGGTATCGATGGCCTTGCTCGCGACAAAGACGGTGATGATCGCCACCAATGCCGCCTCGGGGCTGCGAAAGACCACTCCCGCCAAGGCGATGACGGCGGCATCGATGATTAGCAGGGCTTGTCCCACCGTGATACCGGTGAGCTTGTGCAGGAGCTGGGCACCCAGGTCCGTGCCCCCGGTGGTGCCGTTGGCCCTAAACACGAGCCCCATGCCGGCCCCCGTCAGCACGCCGCCGTACAGCGCCGCCAGGAGCAGGTTGTGGGTCAGGGGCCCCTTGAGCACGAACTGCCAAGCCTCGACCATCAGGGAGAGAACAGCCGTGCCGAACAGCGTGCGCGCGCCGAAACGCGCGCCGAACACCCGCAGGCAGGCCAGGAAGAGGGGCAGGTTGATGGCGAACATCACGGGGCCCACCGGCCAGTGACAGACGTAATAAACGATGGTGGCCAGGCCGCTGGCGCCGCCCGCCGCGATGCGATTGGGGATCAAGAGCCAGACCAACCCCAGGGCGGTCAGGCTGACGCCCAGAAAGATCAGGCCGTAATCGCGCAGGGCGGCCTTGATTCTCATCCTGCGGGATGCCTTCATTTTACCCTCCTCCTTCGGCCGGTGCCGGGCAGGAGCGCCAGCAGGACAAAGCCCGGCAGGACCAGGAGCCTGCGCCAGCGGCTGGGCTGGCGGGCGAGGCGGTAAGCCCACTCGAGCCCGAGGCGGCGGAACAGGGCCGGCGCGCGCCTCGTTCTACCCGCGAAAACGTCGAGACTGCCCCCTACTCCCATGCCGACACGGGCTCCCGCGGCCTCGAGATGCCGAGCCAGCCACGCCTCCTGGCGGCCGGCGCCCAGTGCGACAAAAAGGAGCCTGGCGCGGGTGGCGGCGATCCTGGCGGGGAGGGCTTCGGCTTCCGCCTCCGGGAGATAGCCGTGGGCCGTGCCCGCCACCGTGAGCCCGGGGTAGCGCCGGCGCAGGTTGGCGGCGGCCGTCTCGGCCACGCCGGGCTCCCCTCCATAGAAAAAGACGGGCAGGCCCCGCGCGGAAGCCTCGGCGATCAGGCGCTCGCAAAGCTCGATGCCGGGCACGCGCGTGATGCCGCGCCAGCCCCGGAGGCGTCCCGCGGCGATGATGCCCGCCCCGTCCGCCACCACCAGGGTCGAGCCGGCGAAGGACCGCGCCAGGGCGTCGTCTTTTCGAGCCCGCATGACCATCTCGGGATTGAGCGTGATGACCCGGAGCGGCTCCCCGGCTTCCCCGTCCGCGGCGGCCAGGCAGACGGAGACCGCCCGTTCCAGGCCGACCTGGTCCACGGGCAGGCCGTCCAAAAAGCGCCGTTCGATGCCGTCCACGCACGCCTCGCCTCCTTTGGAAGCGATGTGAAGGACCCGTTATAGACCGTAAACGCAGATTACGCGTATACCATTTCGTGCCAGATTGATGCGATTTGCCCCTCTTAATTTGCGTTGATCCATTTAATCTGCAGAACGCGTCTCAGTCTCCGCGGGGGTTGGCTTGAGGGCCAAGCCGCAGCTCAGCCAGAAAAGCCCGGCCAGGGAGGGTTGCATGAGGACCGAATCGGCCAGACCGTAAACGGCCAGAGCCGCGGCGGCGCAGGCAGCCGCCAGGGGGCCGCGCGGCCCTTTGCGTAAAACCGCCAGGATCCCGGCGGCCAGGGGCACGAATCCCGCCAGGGCGAACAGGCCGCCCTGGAGGGCGATCTCCAGCAAGAGGCTGTGCGGATGCATGCCGTCCAGGGGCGTGCGCGCACCCCAGCCCGCCAGGGGCCTGGCGCACCAGGCGGCCAGGGCGCGTGCCCAGATGGCGAACCTGGCCGTGACGGTGGCATCGGCCCCCGCCGCGGCCAGGAGCCTCTGTCCCGGAGGCCAGGGCAGCAAGGCCGCGGCCGCGAGGAGGCCGGCCAGGGCGGGCAGCCTCGGGGAGCGGCCGCGCCACAGGAATAATGCCAATCCCGCCGAGGCGGCCAGCCACCCCCCGCGGGACGCCGCCGCCAGGCTCGCCAGGGCGAGCAGGGCCAAAGCGGCGTATCGCGCCGGGCGCGGCCAGGGCCGGGCCGCAACCAGGGGCGTTACCCCGGCCAGGTATGCCGCGAGCACGTTCGGATTGCGAAAACTGCCCACCGCGCGCCCCAGGGTCCAGACCCCCGCCGTCCAGTGCGGCGGAACGGCTTGACCCGCCGCGGCCTGCGCCACGGCGGCCAGGGCGGAAACCAGGCCGCCCAGGCAGAGGGCGTTCTGCCATCGCCCCTCCGGCAGGGATGCTGCCCCGGCGGCCAGGAGCGGACCCGCCAGGGCCAGATCGACCATGTTCTCAGGGCGCGCGCCGCCGCCGCGCCACCAAAAGGAGGCGAGCCAGCCCGCTCCGGCCGCGACGAAAGGCGCGGCATCAACGGGAGAGGAACGGCCGGCCAAGATAGAGAGCCACAAGAGCAGGGCCATGACGCCCGGCAGCCACGGCAGGCCCGGCAGGAGCGGCAGGAGGAAACAGGCCGCCGCCGCCAGGGCCGCCGCCGCGTCGCGGACCAGGCTCCTCAACCGCCCGCGAGCGTGATCCGTTCCACCCGCCCCCAAAAGGCGCCCAAGGCCGTACGCAGCGCATGGGCCTCGCCGATCCGCACGGGCAGGTTTTTGCCGAGGTAAAATCCGTTGTCCTCGCGGTAGCGGCCCTCGGCGGAGATGACGATCAGCAGGTCGAGCGGAGCCGACCAACCCGGCCGGGTGATGATCCGCGCCCGCCGCGAACGCACCTCGACGATCCGGCCCAGGAGCGCCCGGTCGTTGGCCCGCCAAACCTTCAGGCCGGGGGAGAGCGCCCGCGCCAGCCCCGGCGGCACGGAGGCCGCGTAGAGCCAGACACGCGCCTCCCGCCGCTGCGCGTAAAGCGGCGCGGGCAGCACGGCGAGGACCGTCCTGATGGCCACGGCCGCCAAGGCCAGCACCAGGATCAGATCGAGCCAGCGCCGGCCCCGACAAGCCGCCGGCCAGCGAAGTTTCACGCCCTCACCCGCCCGTCCCGCGCCGTTTTACTCAAAACCTTGCGCGCCGTCCGCCCTTAGACCGCCACGCCCCATTTTTCCGCCACCGTGCGCTGCAGGCGCATAAAGACCAGCCGGTCAAAGAAGGAGCCGATCGCCACCAGGAGGACCATGACCGCGATGACCTGGGACATGTCGTTCAGCTCGCGCCCCATCATGAGGAGGTGTCCCAGGCCCATGCTGACATAGAGCAACTCGCCCGCCATGAGCGAACGCCAGGCAAAAGACCAGCCCAGCTTGATGCCGGTAATGATCGAGGGCAGGGCGGCCGGCAGGATCACCCCGGTATAGAGTCTCAGCCCTCTGGCGCCCATATTCGCCGCGGCCCGCAGGAAAAGCGGGGGAATATTCCTGATCCCGTCCTCGGTGGAGACGGTGATCGACAGCACGGCGCCCATGATGACCACGAACAGGATGGCCCGCTCGTTCAGGCCGAACCAGAGCAGGGCCAGGGGCAGCCAGCAGATGCTGGGCAGGGCCTGCAGGCCGACCACGATCGTGCCCAGGGTGGACCGGAGCGCGCTGCTCATGCCCAGGGCCATGCCGAGCGTCGTGCCGGCCGCGAGCGAGATGCCGAAACCCAGCGCGATCCGGCGGAGGCTGATCAGGACGGCCAGGGGCATGGATCCATCGCTAAACCCCGCACCCAGGGTGAGAAGGACCATGCTGGGCCTGGGCAGCATGTACGGCGGCCAGAGTCCCAGCCTACCCGCGAGTTCCCAGAGGCCGATCAACGCCAAGAAGAAGAGGGCCTTCCTGAAGCTGTCGCGCACCCGCTCCGCCCCCTTCCGCCGGAAATGACAGGGTGGCGCGCAGCTCGCCGCGGATCGCCTCGCCGATCTCGCAGAGCGCCCCCTGCTCCACCTGGCGGGGGCGCGGCATCTTGACCGGGAATTCCCCGATCACCCGGCCGGGCCTGGCGGAAAAGACGACGATCCGATCGGCCAGGCGCAGGGCCTCAGGCACGTTGTGCGTCACGAACACGATGGTCTTGCCCGTCCGGCTCCAGATCTCCAGCAGTTCCCCGTGCAGCACGTCGCGGGACTGGGCGTCCAGGGCCGCGAACGGTTCATCCAGGAGCAGAATCCCGGGATCGAGAACAAGGGCCCTGGCCAGGGCGGCGCGCTGCTTCATCCCCCCGGACAACTGATGGACGAAGGAGCGGGCGAAATCCGCCAGCCCCACCAGGCGCAGCGCCTCCATGGCCCGCGACACGCGCTCTTCCCGGGTATAACCCCGCAGTTTCAAGCCGAATTCCACGTTTTCCCGCACGGTCAACCAGGGAAAGAGCGCCGGCTCCTGAAACATCAGGATGCGATCCGCGCCGACGCCGGCCACGGGCCGCCCGTCGGCGAGCACCCGCCCGGCGCTTGGTTTTTCCAGGCCCGCGATGATGTTGAGCAGGGTCGATTTGCCGCAGCCGGACGGCCCCACCAGGCAGACGAACTCGCCCTCCGTGATGGCGAGGCTGACATCGGCCAACACATCCAGCGCCCTACCGCCGACGCGGAATTGCTTGCCCACCCCGAGGATCGACAGTTTCTCCCTTATCCCCCTCCTGTACGGGCCTTCCTCCCCCTCTACCGTCAATTTCAGTCGTATCAGGGTTTGCACCCTGTGTTCTTCCGTCTCGTACCGGTCCCATTGCTCGACGCGCAAAGCCGCTTCCTCCACGGGCGCTGCCCGGTTTTGCTCATATTATACTGGGAGCACATCCGCGTTGCGCGCGTTTGGTATGCAGGCCACTGGATCGTGCATGCAGACGTTCAGGCCAGGCCGGCCCCCTCGATGACCGCCCTGACGACCGCGGCGGATCTGCGCAAACCCTCCTCCTCCTCCGGGGTAAGAGGGATGGGTACCACGCGCTCGATGCCGTCGCGCCCCACGATGGCGGGCACGCTGAGCGCCACATCCGTGAGCCCGTACACCCCTCCCAGGACGCACGAGACGGTGAGGAGCGAATGCTCGTCCCGGATGACACTGCCGACGATCCTCGTGAGGGCCAGGCTGATGGCGTAGTAGGTGGCGCCCTTGCGCTTGATGATCTCGTAGGCCGCGTCGCGGACCCTGGCAAAGATCTCCCCGCGGATATCGCGTCCGCAGTTCCGCCCGCAAGCGGCGCAGTATTTTTCCAGCGATACGCCGGCGATGTGTGTGGCGCTCCAGATCGGCACCTCGCTGTCGCCGTGCTCCCCCAGGATATAGGCGTGCACGTTACCCGGATCGACGCGGCAGTGTTCGGAGAGGAGGAAACGCAACCGCGAACTGTCGAGAACGGTGCCGGAGCCGATCACGCGGCCCTCGGGCAAGCCGCTCAGTTTGGCCGCGGCGTAAGTCATGACGTCCAGGGGGTTCGTGGCCACGATGAAGACGGCCTCGGTGCCGCCCCTGATCAGCTCCGGGATGAACTGCCGGTAGACCGCGATGTTGCGGCCCGCGAGGTCGAGCCGGCTCTCGCCCGGTTTTTGCGCCACCCCGGCCGCGATCACCACGACCGAGGCATCGTCGCAATCCCGGAAATCGCCCACCCTCACATTTGCCGGGCGTACAAAGGGGAGGCTGTGCTGGAGGTCCATGGCCTCGCCCTCCGCTTTTTCCCGGTTGACGTCGATGAGGACGATCTCCTCCAGGAGCGAACGTTGAACCAGGCTGAAGGCCAGGCTGGCTCCGACGAAACCCGTGCCGACGATCACGATCTTGCTGCGCCGCATCCCGATCCACTCCCATCACCGTAAATACGGACACTCCCACTATAAAGCTTGTCCCGTGGGCTCGCGCGACAAGGTTCTCACGCTCCACAAACGACAGACGTGATTAGTGTCTCACCCCGGCGTATAACCGGGACAAACAGTGGATGAAAATGCGCAACGTCTCTGCAGGGGCGCACAGCCCCTCCGGAGACGACCGGATTGGTCGTTTCATTCCGGCGACGTGCCCTCAAGGGTAATATGCTGCCCGCGGACGACCAGTTCCGTGGCCACCACCTTGGGCTTAAAGGCCTCCACCAGGAGCTCGCAGATGACCCGGGGATCCACCAGCCGGCCACAGGTGAAGAAGTCGAGGGCGGCGAAACCCAGCTCGGGATAGGTGTGTACCGAAAGGTGCGACTCGGCGATGATAACCGCCCCGCTCACGCCATACGGTACGAAATGGCAGAAACTGGCCTGCCGGACCTCGCATCCGGCGGTCCTGGCCGCGGCCACCATCTCCCGTTCCAGGGCGGCCGCGTCGTCGAGAAAAGCGGCCTCACAGTAATAAAAATCGGCGACAAGATGGCGTCCGATCGCCATTGCCCGCCCTCCCGAGGCCGCAGGCCCCCCGTGCTGCCATCATTCTATGTGCCCGGCGGGGAGGGGTGATGCCGCTAGCCCGCCTTGGCCATCAACCTGATGACGCGGCGCAGCGCGGCCTCGAGCCTGGCGGCGGCCTTGGGTTCGGCGGGAGCGCTCTTTTGCAGGCGCGCCGCCAGATCGCGGTACGCCAGATCCATCTCGGCCAGGAGGCCGGCCCAGGGGGCCTCCGGCGCGGTTCTTGCGGACGCGGCGGCCAGAACCGCCGTCTCCGCCAGCGAGTACGTTTCGCCAAAAGACGGCACCACGGCCTGCACGCCGAGCTCGTCCCGGATCGTAGCCGCCCACGCGGCCAAAGCGGTATCCTCGCCGTGCACCAAAAAGAGCATGCGCGGCAATTGCCGCGCGGTGCGCAGCCAGGCCAGGAGCCCGTCGCGGTCGGCGTGCGCGGAATAGCTGCCGATGCTGTGCACCGCCGCCCGGACGGCGATCTCCTCACCCATGACCCGCACGCGTTTGTCCCCTTCGAGCAGGCGCCGTCCCAGCGTCCCCTCGGCCTGGAATCCGACGAAGAGCAGATGCGACTCGGGCCGCCAGAGATTGTGCTTGAGGTGGTGCAGGATGCGGCCCGCCTCGCACATGCCGTTGGCCGAGATGATCACCGCGCTGCCCTTGCGCTTGTTCAGGGCCTTTGAGTCCTCGACCTCGCGGACAAAGGTCAGCTCCGGAAAGTCGAGGGGCGACTGGCCCCGGTCGAGAAGGGCCCATGTCTCCGCGTCGAAGCAATCTGGGTGGCGGCGAAAGACCTCCGTGGCGGAGACGGCCAGGGGGCTGTCGATGAAAACGGGCAGCCGCGGCGCCAGGCCCTCGTCGTAGATCCCTTTCAAGTCGTAGAGCAGTTCCTGCGTGCGTTCGACGGCAAAGGCGGGGATGATCAGGTTTCCCCCCGTGGCGGCGGCGGCCCCGACCACCTTGGCCAGGTCCTGCCTGCGGCCGGGCATGTCCTCGTGCAGGCGGTCGCCGTAGGTGGATTCCAGGAGGAGGCAGTCGGCGGAGACGAGCGGGGACGGATCCCTGATGATGGGCGCCCCGGCCTGGCCCAGGTCGCCAGAGAAGACGATCTTCGTCTCGCGCCCGCCTTCCCTAACCATAACCTCGATAAAGGCGGAGCCGAGGATATGCCCGGCGTCCGCGAACCGCAGGCGCAGGGAGGGGAAAACCGCCAGTTCCTGTCCGTACTTGACCGGCGCGAACAGCCTCAGCGCGGCCTCGGCGTCGGCGGTGGTGTAGAGCGCTTCGCGCGGCGCCCGGCCCTGCCTTGGTTCCTTGCGCCCGCGCCACTCCGCCTCCATCTCCTGGATGTGCGCGGAATCCGGCAGCATGATCGCGCAGAGATCCGCCGTGGCCTCGGTGGCGATGATGCGGCCCCTGAACCCCTGCCGCACGAGGCGCGGCAGGAGCCCGCTGTGATCGATGTGCGCGTGCGTCAGGAGGACGGCGTCGATCCCCGCCGGATCGAAGCCGGGTCTCTGCCAGTTCCGTTCGCGAAACGCGCGGTTGCCCTGGAAAAGACCGCAATCCACGAGGAGCCGCCGGCCGGCCGCCTCGACGAGATAACAGGATCCCGTCACCGTGCGCGCGGCGCCGTAAAAGGTCAGGCGCATCCAATTCACCCCGGATTCATGATCCCTGATACGCGGGATATTCGCCGGGGCGGGGAGGAGATCCTCTCCATACCTTCAACCGCTGTTTTCGACGATCGCCCTGACCACCTGCTCAAAGGGCATCTGCCCGATCTGTTCCATGATCCGATCGAGTTGGGTCTTTCTCTTTAGCGAGCCCTCGAGCGAGATCTGTATGATCTGGTCCCGATCGACCTCGATCGCATCGACCTCCAGCGCCCCGCTGAGCAAGCCGGCGATGACGAAGAGCGTGGCCGGGGATAGCTTGGGGCAGTCCGTTTTCTTCTTTGGCTTTGGACCCTCTCCGTCATGCCCCACCTCGTCCGCCGCGAGGCGATCCACGGCCTGCTTGGCCTTTTCCAAATCCTCCCTGGAGAACATGGCCACACTCTCCGTCTCAGGCGGGCGGCATAATGATAGGAACCGTGGGCGGGCCGGCAAGGCCCGTCGCAAAGAGGATGAAGAGAGCGGTCGCGATGATGAGAAGGATGTCGTGGGAAACCTCGTCCGGCTCCGCCATGGCGAGCCCCCTCCGCCGGGATCTCACGGGAGTTCGCGCCCGCGTGCCGTCGCGGCAAGCTCCCGACAGCACAGTATATTGGGGGATGGCGGGAGCGTGACGGGTCAGGGTCGGGACGGTGGCAGCAAGAGTCTGAATCCCCCGCGGGGGATCGGTCATGGTCCGGGTGATGAAACGGTTGGGCTTCGAAGCACCTCCGCCCAGGATGGGCTCAAAGGCGGCGATGTACATGGAGGTACCGAAGCCGCCGCCGAATCCCCGCAGAGATTTGAGAAAGGTGTTCATCTTAGCCCAGGATTTCAATCCTGGGCGGAGGCTACAGTGGACAAGTCAGCGAAGGAGGATCTCCGCCCGGCGGGAAGACCTCGACCGCGGCCATCAAATCAAGCGGTCGCTCCCGGGCATCCATGCCCTACGCGACCTCGTATTTCCTGCACAGGGGTAAAGAGGGAGGCCGCCGCCGCTCGATCCATCGAGCCATCGAGTCACTCGGACCGCGCCTCCTGCGCCGTCCGCGCCGGGCTGGGATTGTGTCTCGGGCTTTTTTTGGGCGATGTGACGCACATCGGATAACAGAGACTTCCGACGACGGCGGAACAAAGGAAGGGGAACATGCGCCTATGGGAAGATCCATTATCCGACGCGCTCAGCCCCCTGCCCGCCCGGCATCTGAGCCATTTGCCGCTGCCCTTCTGCCCCACAGGGGGCGCCCAGCCAAGAATTCCGATCTATAGCGAGATTAAAAATTTGTTTAGTCATAATCATCACAAATGGTACGTAATATGTCATCAACACAAAAACAATATACTCCTAACAAATATTTATCTGTTAATTTTTTATCTCGGATATATTTTGCATAGCTTTTGTAATGAATTTGACTCTTATTTACATACATTAAGTTACTCTGATAATCATAAAAAAGATTCATAGTATGCATATCATTTCTAACAATACCAAAAATCATCATTGAGATCTTTTTGTACCTATCATTAAATTCGTTTTGGGATATTTCAACTAGTTTTGTTCCCTTGCGAACCACTTCTCGAAGAATACATATCTTATCAGAACCAAGGGAAATCCTTTGCTGGTCTTCATTTTTCAACAACCAAACTTCATGGATTTCAGAAAACAAGGCCCTTTCGACATCCTTAATAACAACATCCCGACTATTACAACCAATAATACAAATTATTAAAAATATTAGGAAGCAAATCAGCATATTCTTCATGTTTAAACCTCCTAGGCCTCTGTTCCTCCTGGTTCATCGACAGATACTGAAGCAGCTTGAATTACCACGGGCAAAGGAAGTCCAAGTAGATCATAACTACAGGGAATAACAGTTATTACAAGTACAACGGTCAGAGTATCAGGTTGTACATCAATTGGACTCTCGTTTGGTATACCAAGCACAAAAGGTCCATTCAAGAATGGTGTTGATGTATCTAAAAGCGCAATTGAACTGTTAGAAGCATCAAGTGAAGCTATGGCAAATGGATCTGTTTGAGCAACCACCGAATTACTTGTACTGAATAATCCTGGATTACCACCATTATCAAAAATGGTAATCTGTCCTGAAATTGAGGCACCGAATTCATTAATGGACTGATCTAGTGGTGAAGTTGCTGCAGCATTCGTAGTGATTTTTATAGAGACAGAATCACTATTTGCGGTAACTTCCATATCAATACTGATAGCTACTTGTACACAAGTTAAAAGTGGTATAAAACAGTCTGCATCTCCAACAAATATCAATATCGGGAGTGTGACTATCTCGTTAAATGATCCATCTTGTTGCCCGTTTGGATCGTTTCGATTAACTGGATTGCTGCTACAATACTCATACCAATTCAACCCATCCCTCGCCGGATCAACCGTCGTAAACCTCCCCACCTCGGAGTCGTAATACCTGGCCCCGAAATACCCCAACCCCGTCTCATCGATCTCCTTGCCCGTGAACCTCACGCCCGCCTCGCTCCCCGGCGCGCCGCCCGTAGGGGCGCCGAGAACCGTGAGGTGGTAGGAGTCAATGAAGGCCGTGTGGGTGCCATCCGAGGTCAGGACGGCCTTTAAGATGATCTGCCTGGCCTGCGGCTGGGTCACGTCCGTCGGGGCCGGGCTCCCGAGGTCGATCGGGTTCCAGGTCGTACCGCCGTCGGCGGAATAGGTCCAGGTGACCGAGGCGCCGGAGGGCTGGACGACCGAGCCGGCGAGGGCGATCTGGGTGATGTCAAAGTCCGTGGTGAAGGCCGTGGTTTGGAGTACGCTGCTGGCGGAATAGACGCGCTTGGAAATCAGCTTGACTCGGAAATTCTGGTTTTCTGCAATGTGACGGTCGGTCTTGAGCATTACCGAGATCTTATAGTCACCCGGTGCAAGTCCGGCCAGGGACTTTGTCGCCCAGATGATAGCCGAATAACCCGAACCATGCTTGCTACCGGTGAGGATAGTCTCCCTGTATCCATCCGAGAGCCTGATCAAATCAACTTGCAGGCAACCGGTGCTAACAATCGTGCTGTACGGGTTTGGGCTATACGAATAACCGGCTACATCCGCCCCAACGTTCAATTCACGCCGGTAATCACCGTTTCCCAGGGTAAATGACCAGCTCTTGACCTCGATAAACTCCCCGGAAGTCGTGGAAACGGTGGTGTTATTGGTATGCAGCGTCTCGTCGCACGTCTGCGTCGTGTAATCCGAAATTACTCCGCTTTCTTCGACCTCGGCCGTGCTGGATCCTTCCACGCCGCTCGTGTCGGTGAAGTGGTCGCCGCGCGCGTCGTTCTGGCGCAGGAGGTTGTAGAACGTCCCGTACGGCGTGGTCCCGA
>JBLNBS010000014.1:0-43043 GCA_050260175.1 Patescibacteria group bacterium
GCCGTCTCCGGGTTCGGCATGACGGGATCCAGGACCAGCGTCTGCAGGGCCAGCGCCCTGTCGCCCCGGACCGCCGCGTCCACCGCCATGCTCTGCAACTCCATCTGCACGCGGCAGAGGGCGGCGATGCCCTCGGGGAGCGGACCCACGGCCAGGCCGCGGACGCCCTGGGCGCCCACCACGCCCGGCACCTCGACGATCGGGCCGTCCGGCAGGTTACTGATATTGCCCCGGTTGGGGATGTCCACGGAGAGCTCGTACTGGTTGGTATTGGCGAGCATGCCCGTGATGATCGGCACCACCCGCTCGCCGCCCCCCCAGGCGAGGCACTTTTGCACCGGCGCGCGGCCGGAGTTGACGTCCCGCACGTCTTTCCAGAGGCCGGCCCGCCAGGCGGCGAAACCCTCGAAATCGAAGCCTTTTGTCCCCACATACTCCCAGGCGTAGGGGACGTACTCGCCCGCGTGCCCGTCGCCGGTGGCCGGAAAAAGCCCGAAGATGTCCATGAGCGCGCGAGAAAGCGGCTCATCCGTGGGATCGTGCCGCGCGAGGCGCCGGCGGAACTCGGGGTACATGTCCTCGCCGCTCTTGGCCCAGCGCATGTCCTGGATCCAGGTGAAATGGTTGATCCCGGCCGCCTTGAGATCGATCTCATCCTCGGCGCAGCCCATGATGCGCGCCACGATCCGGTAGCCCTCGCCGATCTGGTGGCAGAGGCCGACCGCCCTGATCCTGGAGTAGCGGTTGATGGCCAGGCAGATACGGGGCTCGGGGTTGGTAAAGTTGATGAGCAGCGCCTCCGGGCAGAGTTCCTCCATGTCGCGGCAGATGCCGAGGATGATCGGGATGTTGCGCGCGCAGTGAAAGAAAGCTCCGGGGCCGCCGTTCTCGCCCAGGACGTGCCTGACCCCGTGCCGGAGCGGGATCTCGAAGTCCAGCTTCCACGTCTCGTCGCGGTCGACCGCGATGGAGACCACGACGAACTCCGCGCCAGACAAAGCCTCACGCCGGTCGGCCGCGGCCTCGATCGTGAGCTCCGCGCCCGTCTCGGCCACCATCTTTCTGGCCAGGGTGGTTACGGCCGCCAGGCTCTCCTCGTTGACGTCGACCAGCACGACCGTGCTCCCCGCCAGCGATGCGCCGGCACGGATGATGTCCGCCACCGTGCTCGGGCCGAAACAGACGCTCCCCGCCCCGATCAGGACGATTTTGGTCTTGGCCAATTGCGCATCCTCCATTTCCTTACAGATTCACGGGTTTATCTCTCAGTACCGCCCGGCCAGATCGCCTTAGGGCAGACCCAGCTTGCGTGGGAGCAGATCGCGGGTGGGTGGATTGTCGCGGTAATGGACGTAATGTCGCGGATCGATTTCGTATTCGCTTCCTACCGTCTTTGTCCTGCTCCATCTTTGATAGGTCGGAGGGATAAGAAGATAACATACCGCCCGTATCATTCGGACCAGATGCTGCTCTTCCCGCCGTCGCTGAACGATTAGCTACCCGAGAACCATCTGGCGCGCTTCGTCGGTGAGGTCGTGGACGCGCTTGACATCGGCGAGATCGAGCAGGCCTGCGAGGACGAGTTGCGCAGCTATCGACCATATCACCCGCGCATGATGCTCAAGATCCTGATCTACGGATACAGCACCGGGGTGCATTCGTCCCGAAAGCTCGCCAAGAAATGCGAGGACGAGGTGGCCTTCCGCTATCTCTTGGGCAACAATCTGCCGAAGTTGGCTTTCTCCAGACTGTTTTCGGATCACTTTACCCGCACAAACTCCTAGGCGGTACCGGCGCAAAAAAGCCCGGGCCGTTGTGACGGCTCGGGCCTGCTGCCTGTTTCTGGGCAGAAAGTGCCCGTGGGCTCATCCGACTCCGGTTTTCTGACAAAAAAACCACTCCCAGCCCGCGCTGGGAATAGCCCTATGTCAAAACCCCATCCTTTATGCATGTCTGGGAAAAGTTGGTACTATCACCCCTCGCTTGATTGTATATCACATTGGGATACATTGGACAAACCCGAAGGATCCCCAGTTCGTCGCCATGCAACCTCCGGCTTCTCGGCTTTCGTGCGTTCTCTGTACCGGCGAGAAAGAACGCATCCGACTCTCTAGTCGGCTTCAGATCTCTGGTTCCTGCGCGGATTGCGGCGCGCAAAGATCCAATTCCCGCCAGCGGCCGTACGGCGTAAATCCCAGTTCCCCGGCGAGCCGCCCCATGCGCGGGCAATCGTAGGCGAGCTGGGGCGCGAGCCCGTCGGCGAGCAAAGCGCGGCAGAGCGACCAGAGCGCGGCCCGGCCAAAGCCCAGGCGGCGGAAGGCGGGTGCCGTATACACGCCGCCGATTGCCGCGCCCCGCCCGTATTCGGCCTCGGTCCAGGCAACGGCCGCCGTCCGCTCGCCGGCCGGGACGATCGCGGCGCGCCCGCCGCCGGCCAGGCCGCGTAAAAGGAGAGAACGCGCGCCGGGCTCGCCCGGGCTCCATAGATCCGCGGGATCCAGAGCCTGGCCGGGGCGCGTAATCTTGGCAGCGGCGCCGTGCGCCACTCCTTCCGGCAGGTTCTCCCCGCCGAGCCGCACCACGAGGCAGGCGTGCCCGGCTCCGATGGCGGACCGCAGGTGGCGGGCGAGCGCGTTGACGGCCTCCGCCTCACCGCGCAGCCTGACGCCGCCGCGCCCGGCCACGATCCCGGCAAAGGGGTAGAGATCCGCGCGGCCGGGATTGGCCAGGAACCAATCGCCGCCGTCCTGCGCCAGGACCGCCCCATACCCCCGCCCGCCCGCCAGGGCCCAAAAAGCAACCCCCGGATCGCGCCCCAGGCGGCTCATGCGCGCGAGCAGCAGCAGATGGTGCACGGGCTCGGCCGTCAGGGCGCGCTCAAGGTCAGGGTGATGCGCGGCGGACAATTCGATGAGACGCATGAGTCGAGTTCATTCCCATCCCGAGTCTTCCTGGTTGACATCGATCTCACCGATGCCGCCCCTGACCTCGAGATCCACACGGTTTTCCGCCTGTTCATACCCGGGCGAAAGATAAAGATCGCCCTGGCGCTCGAGATCATCAGGGAGGTTAACATCGGCGATCCCCTTCTTTATCCGGATCCTGTACCCCATCCCCATTGGGATCGTGACCTCGATCTCACCCACGCCGCCGTTGATCTCCGCGCTGTACCTGCCCCGCCCGGGCAGCGTGACCCTGGTCCGGCCGACGCCCGTGTTGATGCGCAGTTCGGTCAGGTTCAGGCCGGACAGGTCCAAGGCCGATTCGCCGACGCCGGTGTCAACCCGCAAGATCATGGGGATTTCCGGATTGAGGCGCAGATCCCAGTCGCCCGCGCCCCACCTGCCCCATGGCCCAAAAGCGCGCCATCCCCGGCTGCGCAGTGTATAATAGGCCTTTTTGTCCTTTAACTCGTAATCGCGCACGACTCTCTCCCGGTTGCGCAGATCGAGGCTGCCCTCCACGAGCAAAGTCTTGTCCTGCGCGGCGCCCAGACGGAGTTCCGCCACGCCGGCCCGGAGCTCGATCTCCGCGGACTCCGCCTCGCCCAGGGGCTGGCTGATGGTCTCGCTCGTCAGGAACTCCCCCCTGAAAGGCCGTTCATGCCGGGCGGGCAAAAACCAGATCGCGGCGCCCACGATGGCCAGAGTCACCACGACCACAGCCACCGATCCCGGGAGCGATCTCCTGCCTATGATGAGGTCCAGGCCGATGGCGATGAGCAGCACAGGCCAGAGGCGAAAGAGCACATCCCAGACGCTCCAGCCGATGACCCCGAGGTTGCCCAGTAAGATGATCAAGCCGAGACAGATCAGGATCGCGGGCCCGACCAGGCCGCCTTTCCATTGCCGTCCCATATGCGCACCCCTTTCCACCATAACCGCGTTATATGTTGACTCACTTCCCGTCATCGTCCCCGGGCTCAGCCTTGGCTCCCCCGCCACGGCCGCGGCGGGCCAGGAGGTAGACCCCGGCCAGGATCAGGATCACGGGCCAGAACAGGTTCGGCAGATCGCCGCCGGCCGCCGCGGTGCAAAAGCCCAGGGCCGCGAGGATGACGGCGGGATAGATCGCCCATTTCATCCGTCCCTCGGGAGTCGGCAAGACGTAGACCAGGCCGAAGGTGAGCGCCAGCCCGAGGAAGAACAGGCCGCCCGATAACTCGCCTCCGATCGTGCCGCTCAAGCCGGCCACGCAGGCCAGGGTCAGGAGCACGCCGCCGGGGATGACCGCCCACCACTGTTCCCTGCGGGCGAGGTAGACGAGCCAGAAACCGAGGCTGGCGGAGCCGAGGAAGATGCTGCCGCCAAAGCCGCCCAGTTCGGGCAGGATGGCACTGGTGACGATCAAAGCGCCCAGGCCCAGCAGGGCCGAACCCGGGATGGCCGCCCACCATTCCTCGCGGCCCGTGGCGAAGACCAGCAGGAAAGCCGCGCCTCCGGCGGCAAAGATGAGCCCGACGACGAACTCGGGGGAGAAACTGATGAGGTTCAAGTTACCCAGGAGAAAGACGACGCCCAGCGCGGAGAGGACGAGGCCGATGATCAGACTGAACCGGCGTTCCTTCATTGCGACTCCTCCATTTCCATGCAAATGATTCCTCTCTCCGATGCTATAGCAAACCCCCCGCGCACGCGCCGTGCAGCCGGGGGGTTTCCGCTTCCGGCAACCGGCCGGTCACGTGCCTGTCCTCCTGGTCAGTTCCCGTGTACGGTGACCGGCACCGTCAGCCAACGGTTGGCCCTGAAATGGAAGGTCCTGCCGTAGATCTCCTCCGCCAGCACCTGCTGGACCATGCGGTAAGCCTCTTCGGCCAGCTCGTTCGCGTACGGGCCGGGGTCGAATCCGGCCAGGACCGTCCTGATCGAGGCCCGTGCCGCGCTGTGCAACTCCTTCTCGAGGAACCGCGCGGTTTCGCCCGGCAATTCCAGGTGGCGCTCCCCGATCTGGACCGAGAGCCGCGGCGCCTCGCCGCCGGCCGCAGCCAATCCGGCCGCGGCGTCGTCAGCCATCCTGCCCAGGATGATAGGCAGTTCCTGGCTCACGCGGGCCTGGACCTTGGCCCGCACCGCAGCGGCCAGCCGCTCCTGGTCGATGAAGATCGAAAATCCCCGCCCGTTCAGGATGTAGTACCCGGCGGCGGTCATCAGGAAGAGCACCGCGAAGACCCCCGCCAAGAGCCCTCCCCAGAAACGCCCCGCACCCCGCGCCGGCGGATTCGTCCCGGCATGTTCCGCCCCGGCCACTGCCATGCCCCATCCACTCCCTCTTGCATCCTCGATTGGCGCAAGCACCCATCACGAGGATATTATGCCTCGGGTGGACAGGTTTATGAAGATGATGGAAGGCGGGTTTTCGGACCAATCGCGCGAACTCCTAGTCTAGTAGGCGGCACCCGCCGTTCCGCCGCCGAAGACGATGGCCGGACCCGCGCTCGTGCCGATCCGCGTCGCGCCCGCCCGGATCATGGCTTCGGCCGCGGCCCGGTCCCTGATCCCCCCCGCGGCCTTGACGCCCGTGGACCACCCCACCGCGGCGCGGAGCAGGGCCACGTCGTCCACGGTGGCGCCGCTCTTGTTGAAACCGGTCGAGGTCTTGACGTAATCGGCTCCGGCCAGGCGGACCAGCATGGCGGCGGCCGCCTTGTCCTCCTCCCCGAGCAGGCAGGCCTCGACGATCACCTTGAGCACGGCTCCGGCCGCCGCGCGCCGCACCTCGCGGAGTTCCTCCAGGACGGCGGCGTAATCCCCGGACAGGAGCGGCCCCACGGCGATCACCACGTCGATCTCCGCGGCTCCATCAGACACGGCGCGCTCGGCTTCCAGGGCCTTGATCCCGGCGGCGGAGGCGCCCAGGGGAAAGCCGCTCACGGTGGCCACCACGGTTTCGGAGCCGGCCAGTTCGGCCGCTGCCAGGCTTACCCAGCAAGGATTGACGCAGACCGCGCGAAAGCCGTAACCCCGTGCCTCGGCGCAGAGCCGCGCCACGTCGGCGGCGGTCGCCTCGGGTTTCAGGAGGGTGTGATCGATGTAGCGTGGCAGGGGCATGGCCGGCCCAGGCCGGCCTGCGGGAGGGAGGATCTCTTCCCCGGGCAGCGCCAGCGCCTTCGCCAGGCGTGCGGCCACGCGGTCCAAAAGCGGCGCGACGCTCGCGGCGCTCATTGCCCTTCCCCCACCGGCCCCACGGGAGGCTTGGCCACGCTGGTATACTCCGAGGCCGGCATGGTTATGGCCCCCTCCCTGCCGATATCGTCCGGCGGGCCCGGCGCATAGCCCGGCGCGTAACCCGGCGCGGCGTAGTCGTACGACTTTTCGATCCTGGGACGCCAAAAGATGCGGAAACGCCAGATCGGCCAGAGCCTGACGATGGCGCGGCCCTCGATCTTTTCGATCGGCACGAACCCGACGCTGGCCCTGCTGTCGTCGCTGTGGTTCCTGTTGTCTCCCATGACGAAATAAGAGTTGGCCGGCACCTCGGTCGAGGCGAAATCGTTCAGGACCGCTTCTTTGATGTAGGTCTCCTTCAACCTCTCGTTGTTGACGTAGACGGCGCCCTTTTTGATCTCCACCGTGTCATTGGGCAGCCCGATGATGCGCTTGACATATTTATCCCTGGTGTCGTGGTATTTGAGCACCACGATGTCGCCGAGCTTCGGCGAGCCCAGCTCGTAACCGATCTTGTCCGTCCAGAGCCACTCGCCAGTGTGCAGGGTGGGTTCCATGGACTGCCCCTTGACCCGGCAAAAACGGCCCACGAAGACGGTGATGAAAGTGACGATCAATACGGCGATCGCCAGGGACTCGATAATCTCGCGCAGCTCTGACTTGGTTTCCAAGCTGATTCACTCCCCGGAGCGGATTCATACGAGGGCGAGCCTGCCGCCTACATCCGGCCAGACACACAACCCGGCTCGATCGTGTTTTGGGAGCAAACGACGCCTCGAAAAAAAGGGGGGGTACCATCGCTAGAACGGACGGAGCGCGGTTTGGTTCCCAATCGATTGCTTATTCGCTTTCGATCGGGCCTTTCCTCCAGGAGCATTAATCCGTTATCCTGAGTCTCAGCGCCTCCAGTTCCTCGGGTCCCACGATACCCGTTACCTCCAGGCCTCTCTCTTTTTGAAAGGCCATGACGGCCTTTTCGGTGCCCAGGCCGTAACTGCCGTCCGGGGCGCCCCGGTAGAACCCCAGCTGCCTCAGGCGGCGTTGCAGGAAATGCACGGGCGAACCGGTCTCGCCCGGACCCAGCGTCGTGGTGCCGTAGAACGGATCGCCGATGATATGCACGGCGGCGCCCACCTGGACCATGTCGTAGACCTGTTCCACGTCGGCGTTGATCATGCGAATGCAGCCGCCGCTGACCCAATCGCCGATGCTCCAGGGCTTGTTCGTGCCATGGATGCCGTAGATCCCCCACGGCACGTTCAGCCCCATCCAGCGGGTGCCGAATCCCTCCCCCCATTCCGCCTTGTGCGTGATCGTATAGTTCCCCACCGGCGTGGGAGTGCTCGGCTTGCCTATGGCCACGGGAAAGACAGCCAGAATCCGGCCCCGGTCGAAGACGATCAGGGACGTCAACCGGAGGTCGATGACCAGTTCGACTTTGGCTCCGCGCGCCAGGACGGGCCTGCTCCTTTTTTGCGCGCTCCCGCCGAGCGCCTTCCAGGTGGACGGATCGACGACCCCGTCCGCCTTCAATCCCCTGCGCAACTGAAACTCCTTGACCGCCGCGGAGGTGCGCGGACCGTAGATTCCGTCGGGGGGGCCGACATCAAAGCCGAGTTCGGCCAGGTATTCCTGGAGGCCGTACACATCCGCCCCGCGGTGCCAGGGCTTTTCCAGGCGCAATTCCCTCTCCGGCTCGCATCTGCACGGCCAGGGGCCGGCGGCGGCCGAAGCCAGGCAGGCGCAGAGGCAGGCCAGCACGCAGGCGGGGTAAAGAACCGCGTTCAGCCTGAACCAGGATTTTACGGGCGCCTTTCGTCCCCGCGGCGTTGGCCGCCGGGCACGCCGGCGCCAAAGGCGCGTCAAGCCCCGGGCAATGCTTTCGCGATCGGAATCCCGTTCGAATCCTCGTTTGATGCCGGACAACTCATATCCTCCCCGAACACGGTGATGAGCTACGCATCTGTGCTCCCGGGCGCATACGGCAAACCACCATCGTATTATACCCATTGCGCCGGCTGCCGCCGGGTCGACCGCGGATCCGCGCAGGTTTTTCCAGTTGGGGACGACCACTCCGGTATGTGGTATAATGGTGGCGAAAAGGGGAGGAATGCACCTTGCGAAACGCCGCGCCCCGGGCGAGGAAGCCATTGCGGCAGTATGTCTATCCCGGCCTGATCATCCTGGCCTGTTTGCTCCTGGGCAATGCCATCGGCCTTATTATCGGCTGCAGCAGAACGGCGGGCAAAGTGATCATCATACCCAGCGCGGCCTCGATCGTCTACGACGCCAAGGGGCGCGAGGTGGGCCGTTTCTTCGTCGAAAACCGCGATCCCGTCAATCTCACCCAGATCCCTCAAACCGTGCGGGACGCCGTCATCGCCGTGGAGGACAAGCGTTTTTACGGACACCGCGGCGTCGACCTGCGTGCCATCGGCCGCGCCCTCTGGGTCGATCTCAAAGGCGGCGGGCAGTACCAACAGGGCGGATCCACCATCACCCAGCAACTCGCGCGCAACGCCCTTCTCACCCAGGAAAAGAGGATGTGGCGCAAGATCCGCGAGGCCTTCTACGCCCTGGCCATCGAGCGCAAATACAGCAAGGACCAGATCCTCGAGTTCTATCTGAACCAGATCTACTTTGGGCGCGGCGCCTACGGCATCCAGTCCGCCGCCAAGATGTATTTCGGCAAAGAGGCGCGCGCTCTCTCCCTTCACGAGGCCGCCCTGCTGGCGGGGATAATCCGCGCGCCGGGCTACTACGATCCCTATAACGACATCAAGGAGGCGCGCGGGAGAAGGGCCCTCGTCCTGGATCTCATGGTCGAACAGGGCTATATCACCCAAAAGCAGGCCGCGGAAGCCAAGGCCAAACCCCTCGGCGTGGTGCCGCTCAAGGCGAAACAGCGCCGCGCGGCCTACTTCATGGAGTACGTGGAGCGCCAGCTGGCGGGACGATTCCAGCGCTTCGAGCTGGACAGGACAGGGCTGCGCATCTACACGACCCTGGACAACGATATCCAAGAAGCCGCCGAGTCCATGCTCAAGTCGGTGCGCGAGGGCAAGGCCGACGCGTCCGGCGTGATGCAACCCCAGGTGGCGGCCGTCGCCCTGGATCCGGCCACCGGTTATATCAAGGCCATGATCGGCGGCCGCGACTTCGGCAACACCCAGTTGAACAGGGCCGACCGCGCTTACCGGCAGCCGGCCTCAACCATCAAACCCTTCGTTTATACCGCGGCCATCGACACCAGGCAGTTCAATCCCTCCACCATCCTGATGGACGAGCCGCTGTCCTTTTACAACGCCAACGGCACGACCTACTCCCCCGGTAACTTCGACGGCCGGTTCCGGGGGGCCGTCACGCTGCAGGAAGCCCTGGAGCAGTCGATCAACATCATCGCCGTCAAGCTCGTGGACCGTCTGGGGCCGAGCGTCGTCGCGTCCTATGCCAGAAAAATGGGCCTGCAAAATCTCGTGCTCTCGGGCAGGCAGAACGACCTCAACCTGGCCTCGCTGGCACTGGGCGGGCTCACGCGGGGTGTCACCCCTATGGAACTCGCGGCGGCATATTCCCCCTTGGCCAACAGGGGCATCAAGGTGGAACCCATCGGCATTCTCCGCGTCACGGACCGCCACGGCAACGTCCTGCTCGAGCGGAGGCCCAGCCGGCGCGTGGTTCTGAGCGAGGCCACGGCCTATGTCATGACCAACATGCTCCGCCGGGTGGTGACCAACGGCACCGGCCGCAACGCCTACATCGATGAATACCATCCCGTGGCGGGCAAGACCGGCACGGCGCAGCGCAACGTCAACGCGTGGTTCGTTGGCTACACCAAGAGCCTGGTGGCCGTGGTATGGCTCGGCAACGACCGCCAGGACCAGCCCCTGCCGTACGGCAGCGCCGAGGCGGCCAGGCTGTGGGGCATCTTTATGCGTAAAGCCGTGGGCTACCTGCCGGCGGGCAGCTTTCAGCCCCCGCCGGGCGTGACGCAGGAGATCGCCATCTGCAGGGCTAGCGGCGAGCTATATACGGACCGCTGCCCGGCGGAGGATCTGGATTACGCGGTCTACCTGGAGGGAACCCAGCCATTTGCCTCCTGTTCCCTGCACAGCGGGACGATCGACCAGCCGGCGGGCCAGGGGCAGGAGGGCGAAGAGCCGGGGACGGCCCTGGTCGAGGTCAAGGTCTGCAAGGAGAGCGGGGCGCTGGCCAATGCCTTCTGTCCCGAGGAAGCCGTGGAGGTCAAGACATTCCGCAAGGGGGAGGAGCCGACCGAGTTCTGCACGGAGCATGGGCCGTGGTCCGGGCCGTAAAAGCTAACAAAGTTCCACGACGGTCACCCCTGCGCCACCCTCGCTCGGCAACCCCAAGCGGGACTCCTTGATGCGGGGGTGGTTCTTGAGGTAGTCGCCCACGGCCTGCCTGAGGGCGCCGGTGCCCTTGCCGTGGATGATCCTGGCCCGCAAAAGCCCCGTCACGGCCATGTCGTCCAGGTACTTGTCGGTGGCCGCCAGCGCCTCCTCGACCCTCATGCCGCGGAGATCCAGCTCGGGGCTGATGGCCGAGACCTTGGCCCTCCCCAACTCGCCGAGGCCTGTGGCGGGCGGCGCTGTTTCGGGCCGTCCTTCCGCCGCGCGGGCGAGATCCTCGAGCGGCCGCGTGGCTTTGAGGATGCCCACCTGCAGGAGCACGCTGCCGTCGCCGTTGATCGCCAGGACATGCCCCGTCTTTTGCAGGCTGCGGCAATAGACGGTTTCGCCGGGCCGCAGGTCGCGGGGCACCGGCTCATCCGGCGGGACTTCCCCGCTTTTCTCCTCCTCAGGCTCCAGTTTTGCCAGGCGTTCGCCGATTTCCTGCCTGATGGCCTTGGCCGCTTCGCGCCGGTCCGTACCGTTCTCCGCCTCCTGCAGGAACCGCAGGAGATTCTCGGTTGTACGCCGCGTCTCCAGGAGGAGTTCCCTCGCCTCCCGCTTTGCGGCCCGGAAGGTCTCGTCGCGCTGCTGGCGGAGCCTTGCCAACTCGGTCTCGTATTCACGCTTGAGCCGGTCGCCCCGCAGGCGCAGTTCCTCCGCCGACTGCCTGGCGTCCCGCGCGGCGCGCGCATCCTCGGCGATATTGCCGATCAGCTCCTCGACGTGGCGATCCTCCCGGCTCAAAAGCTCCCTGGCGCGCTCCAGAATGGCCGGTTCGAGCCCCAGCCTGGCGGCGATGGCAAAGGCGTTGCTCCGGCCTGGCAGCCCGACCATGAGTCGGTAGGTCGGCCTCAGCGTGGCCGCGTCGAACTCAACGGAGGCGTTCTGCACGCCCGGGGTCTGGTAAGCAAAGGACTTGAGATCGCCATAGTGGGTGGTGGCCACCGTGCGCACGCCCCGCGCGTGCAGGTGCTCGAGGATGGCCTGCGCCAGGGCGGCCCCCTCGGCCGGATCCGTGCCGGCGCCCAGTTCGTCTAGGAGGGCCAGGGTTTCGGCGCCCCGCTCCCCGGCGATGATGGCCGTGATGTGCGTGAGATGCGAGGAAAAGGTGGAAAGGCTCTGCTCGATGCTCTGCTCGTCCCCGATATCGCAGGCCACCTGGGCAAAGACCCCCACCGTGCTGCCGATGCGCGCCGGGATGTGCAGACCGCTCTGGGCCATGAGCGTGATGAGCCCGATGGTCTTGAGCGCCACGGTCTTGCCGCCGGTGTTGGGCCCGGTGATGACGAGCGTGTCAAAGCCGCGGCCCAGGCTGACGTCGATGGGCACGACCTCGCCCTTGAGCAGGGGGTGCCTGGCGCCGATGAGCTCCAGGAAACCCGCGGTATTGACCTCCGGCTCACTGCCGCGCATGGACAGGCTGAGGCGGCCCTTGGCCAGGGCTAGGTCCAGCTCGGCCAGGGCGGCCAGGCTCCGGCGCAAGGACGGCGCTTCCTCCCCGACCAGGGCGGAGAGCGCGGTCAGGATCCGCCAGATCTCGTCCTGTTCGGCCGCCTCGACGGCTCGCAGCTCGTTGTTGAGCTCGACCACGGCCATGGGCTCGATAAAGACCGTGGCGCCGCTCGCGGACTGGTCGTGGACGATGCCGGGGAAAAGCCCTTTGAACTCCTGTTTGACGGGGATGACGTATCTGCCGCCCCTGAGCGTGACGAGGGCCTCCTGCAGATACTTCCCGCCGCCCCGCACCAGGCTGTCCAGCCGGTCGCGGATGCGGTTCTGGAGGGTGCGCAGGGTGTTGCGCAGCCGGCGCAGCTCGGGACTGGCGTCGTCCAGGACCTCGCCCGCCGGCCCGAGGCAGCGGGCCAGTTCCTCCTCGAGCCGGCGGTAGCTGCCGCATTGGCCCGCCAACTCCCAGAGCAACGGCAGATCCTCGCGCCGCTCGGCGAAATACTCCCGCAGCCGCCGGCTAGCCGCCGCGGTGGCGCCGACGCGCAGCAGATCCTCGGGGCTCAGGACCCCGCCGATCCCGGCTCGGTCGATCTCCGCGGCCACGTCGTGGATGCCGGAAAGGGGTGGCCGCCCCGCTCCCTCCCAAACCCGGCGCGCCTCGCTCGTCACGGCCAGCAAGGCGCGGACCCGCTCCGGATCCGTGCTGGGGCGCAGCTCCGCCGCGAGATTCCGCCCCAGGGCCGAGGCGGTCTCGTCCGCGAGCATCTCCAGGACCTTGGCGTATTCCAGCACGCGCAGCGAAAGCTCGTTCATGTCGCCATCGATCTTATCATTGGGGGGCTGGCTTGGCAAGGGTAAGGGATGATTCACAAGCGGCGCCGGAGCAAGCGGCTTTTTTCTACAACTCATCCTCCGGCTTGCGGCTCAGGCTGTTCAGGATCTCGCGGAGTTCCTGCTCCCACTTGTTCTGGTGGTACTGGAGGACCTCGTGCTTGACGAGGGATCCCGTGTGGCAGTGCGAGCAGACGATACCGTAAACGCTGTTGCGTTCGGCGATGACGAGGTGCGGGGTGTCGATGGCACAATTGGGGCAGAGATAGACCTGGCTCTGATCCATATCCATGCCGGGAAATCACGCGCCTTTCCAGATAGGCATAGCTTTACCCCGGCCCCGTCGCGTATGCCGCGAACACCCTAAAAAGCGCAGGTAAAACTGGTAAGGAGGCGCCGTGCCAAAAAACATCGCCCGGCCGATCGAGGCCGGGCGATGATACGATCGTAAGGATCAAACTCCTTTGAAGAGCTGTGAAAAGATCCCGGAACGCAGATTATGGCGATTAACACCCTGATTACAAGGAGTTATTGAATCGTAGGAAATCGGTATGTTGCCTAATCTGCATAATCGCTTTAAGTAATTAGAAACGATTTAACAGGATTAACATGATTTTCAGGATTTACACAGATTATTTGTCTATTAGATTATCTTTATTAATGATCTTAATCTTAAATCTTGTTAATCCCATTAATCATGTAAATCATGTGATATCGTTCCCTGTTTTACGTGTTTACCGGTCACACCGCCTTTAGACCTCGAGTACGATGGGGAGGATCATGGGCCGCCGCTTGGTGCGCTCGTAGAGGTACTTGGCAAGGGCCTCGCGCACGGCCGCCTTGACCGCCGAGCTTTCCACGTTCTGCCCCTCCAGGCAGCGCTGGTAGGTCTGCCTGACCCGCTCGCGGATCTCCTCGATCAGGGCCTCTGATTCCTTGACATAGACGAAACCCCGGGTGGTGATCTCCGGCCCCGCCATGAGCTGCCCCGACTCGCGTTCCACCACCAGCGTGGCGATGAGGATCCCGTCCTGCGAGAGCTGGCGCCGGTCGCGCAGCACGACATGGCCCACGTCGCCCACGCCGAGTCCGTCGACCAGGACCTGCCCGGCCGGGACCTTGCCGCTGACCCGTCCCGATCCGGCGGTAAACTCCAACACATCACCGTTCTCGGGTATGAAGATGTTCTCCCTGGGCACGCAGACCTCGGCCGCGAGGCCCGCGTGCTGGACCAGGTGCCGGTATTCGCCGTGGATCGGGATGAAGAATTTGGGCCGGATCAGATTGAGCATGAGTTTGAGCTCTTCCTGGCTGGCATGGCCTGAGACGTGCACCCCCGAGACCGCCTCGTAGATGACGCGGGCCCCCTGCTTGAAAAGGTAATTGATGGTCCGGGCCACCAGCTTTTCATTGCCGGGTATGGCGGAGGCGGAGATGATCACGGTGTCGCCCGGGACGATGGAGACCCGGCGGTGGTCAGCGTTGGCCATGCGGGAGAGGGCGGACATCGGCTCGCCCTGGCTGCCGGTGGTGATGAGCACGATCCGCTCGGCCGGCAGCTGGTCAACATCCTCGAGGCTGACCAGCATGCCCGGGGGGATCTGGAGGTAGCCGAGATTGATGGCGATGCCTGCCACGTTGAGCATGCTCCGCCCGGCAAAAGCGACCTTGCGCCCGTGGGCGGCCGCGGCGTCCACGATCTGCTGGATGCGGTGGATATTGGAGGCAAAGGTGGCCACAATCACGCGCCCGCGGGCCTGGTGAAAGAACTCCTCGAAGTTCTCGCCCAGCGCCCGTTCGGAGGGGGTGTAGCCCGATCTCTCCACATTGGTGCTGTCGGAAAGGAGGACGAGCACACCCTGGTCGCCCAGTTCGGCGAATTTGCGAAAATCCGTGACCGCCCCGTCCACCGGCGTATGGTCGAACTTGAAATCCGCGGTGTGCACGATGGTGCCCACGGGCGTATGCACGGCCAGGGCCGCCACATCCGCTATACTGTGGTTGACGTTGATGAAATCGACCTTGAACCGCCCGATCTGCCTTTCCTCACCGGCGCGCACCGGGATCAGGGGCACCGTCCCCTCGAGGCCGTACTCGCGGAGCTTGCCTTCGGCGAGCCCCAGGGTCAACCTGGTGCCGTAGACGGGCACGGGGAGCTGCCTCAATACGTACGGCAGGGCGCCGATGTGATCCTCGTGGCCGTGGGTGAGGATGATGGCCTGGACCTGCTCGGCCCGCTCCAAGAGGTAGGTCAGTTCCGGGATGACGATATCGATGCCGAGCATCTCTTCCTCGGGAAACATCAGACCGGCGTCGATGACGAGCAGCTGTTGGCCGTACTCCACGGCCAACATGTTTTTGCCGATCTCGCCGACCCCGCCCAGGGGCACCAGCATGAGGCTTTCATGGGACGAACGCAATAAAAAAAACACCCCCAAAGGACCCGCGGCTATATCCGGATCTAATTATAGCGCCGCGGAACCGGGGAGACAAGGGCATGGCATAAATACCGCCGGGGCTGCGCAGACTCGGTGGGGGGAGGAAACACCACATGGGACATGGCGAAAAAGAGACTGGCGCAGCCGAGGAATGCGCCGTATACGAGCCGCTCATGGCCGCCGCCGTTCTCACGCACGGCGAGGAGGAAACCGAGGACGCCGGGTGCGACTCCTGCCTCCACTTTGAGAACGGCCGCTGCGCCATCTATCGCCGGGAAAGACCGCTATAACCGACTTGGGACGCAGGGGCGCGCACCTTTTATAGGAGCCCGACCTGCCGCATGCAGCCCCGCATGAGCTCCTGTTCCTTTTCCGTGGCCTCCACGAGGGGCGGACGCAAACCGCCCACCTTGAAGCCGAGGATATTGAGCGCGGCCTTGACCATGATCGGGTTGGTATTGGCGAACAGGGCCCGGAACAGCGGCGCCAATTCCTGGTTGATGCGGGCCGCCTGCTCGAACTTGCCCGCCCCCGCGTATTCCACCAGTTCCTTGATGCGCCGTCCCACGAGGTGCGAAGCCACGCTGACCACACCCACCGCGCCGACGGCCATCAAGGCGAGCGTCATCGCGTCGTCACCGCTGTAGATGCCGAACTGGCGCGAGGTTTTTTCCCGGTACTCCACGGTCTGCGCCGGATTGCCGCTGGACTCCTTGACGGCCACGATATTGTCGATCTGCGCCAGGCGGCCGAGGGTGTCAGGCGCCAGATTGACCGCGGTGCGGCTGGGAATGTTGTAAAGCATCACCGGCAATCTGGTCGATTTGGCGACGGCGCTGAAGTGCTGGTAGAGCCCGTCCTGCGGCGGCCTGTTGTAATACGGCGCGACGAGGAGAATGCCGTCGACTCCCGTTTTTTCCGCCTCGCGGGTCAATTCGATGCTTTCCATGGTCGAGTTGCTGCCGGTGCCGGCCACCACCGCGGCTTTGCCGCCGACGGCCTCGACCACCACACGAAAGAGCGCCAGCTTTTCCTCGCGCGTGAGTGTGGGGGATTCGCCGGTGGTGCCGGCGACCACCACGCCGTCGGAGCCCGACTCGACCAGTCTCTGGGCCAAGGCTCCCGCCTGCGCCAGATCCACCTGCAAATCGCGGTCGAAGGGGGTGACCATGGCCGTCAATACGCGCCCGAACTGAAGCATGCAAAGCGCCTCCTCTCAAAAGGGGCGGCCCCCGCCCGGACAGGGACCGGAATCGCAAAGGTTCCTCTCTAGGGCCCCGGCCGCCCGGGGAGTTACGCGCCGCGACAGGATTGCGCCAGGCCTTTGAAAACGCGCCTAGCCGCCCAGGCAGAACTCTTCATGGAGCGCCTCCAGGGCGCGGCTCATGTCGGAGGCCCTCACCAGACAGGAGATGTTGGTATGTGAGTCGGTGCTCTGTAGAATGGTGATACCCGCCTTGTTCAGGCCGCGCACGACGCGGGCCATGACCCCGGGCACGCCGCGCATACCGGCGCCGACCACTGAAACTTTGGCCACATCGGTCTGTGTTTCCACGCTCAATCCCAGGTTTTGCAGGATCTCGACCGCCCTGGACAGTTTTTCCTCCTGCACGATGAAATTGACATGCAGGGGCGTGACGTGAATCATGTCCACGCTGATCCCGTCCGCGGCCATGGACGCGAAGATCTCGACCACTTTGCCCGTGGCGTTGACGTCCTCCGCGGAAATGATCTTGACCAGCGCGACGCGGGCGATGTGGGTCAAGCCCGTCACCACGCGGTCGCTCTTGATCTCGGTCCCCGCCCCCGGCCGGCCGTCGGTGACCAGGGTGCCGGCGGAACCGGAAAAGGTGGACCTGATCCTGAGCGGCACCCTGCCTTCCATGGCAATCTCGACGGCCCGCGGGTGCACGACCTTGGCGCCGAGATGGGCCATCTCGCAAAGTTCCGTATAGGTCATGCTGCTCATGGAGCGGGCCTTGGGCACGAGCCGCGGATCGGCGGTCATGACCCCGTCCACGTCCGTAAAGATCTCGATGATCTCCGCGTGCAGGGCGACACCCAGCGCGGCGGCGGTCGTGTCGCTGGCGCCGCGGCCCAAGGTGGTGATCTCGCCGTCGGCGGTCATCCCCTGGAACCCCGCCACCACGGCCACTTTGCCGGCTTGCAGGGCTTTCAGGACGGCATCGGGCCTGACCTCCAGAATGCGGGCGTTGCCGTATTCGTGGTCGGTATAGATCCCGGCTTGGCCCCCCGTAAAACCGGCCGAATCGTGGCCGGCGGATTTCAGCGCCGCGACCATGACCACCGTGGTGATTATTTCCCCGCAGGCCTTGATGAGATCCATCTCCCTGGCTCCCGGGGGCACGGCGCCCGTGCTGGCCAACCCGATCAGAGTATCGGTGGCGTATGCGTCGCCGGCCCGGCCCATGGCAGAAACCACCACCACCGGGCTGAAACCCTCCGCCAGCGCCTCCCGGATCCTGCCGAGCACGGCAAGCCTCCCCTCGGGGGTGGCGACGGAGGTCCCGCCGAACTTTTGCACCAGGATGCGCACGTCTTCACCTCTTTACGCACGTTCTAGGAGCGGTGAAAAAAAACCGGAAGACAACAAGACCGGTTCCAATCCGGGATCTTTTCCGTTCTTCTCTGCGCCTTGGCGCCTTTGCGGGATAACGTAGTTTTTCCACCGCTTTTAGACCGGGTGCTCGATCAGGAGCGGTTCCAACTGCCTGCCGGCCAATGCCGCCTCGATCGCGTCGGGCAGGAGATCCATCCTGGCCAGGAGCGAATTTGTCTTCCCTTCGGGGTTGTCCTGCCCAAAAGGCACGAAATAATAACACTTGCGGTTGAGCAGGATCCCGAGGCTCACGGCATTGCCCGAAAGCCCGTCATTGGTGGAGACGGCGAGCACGATCGGGCGCTGGTTGCGATGCTGCGCCTTGCAAGCCAGCGTCACGACGGTATCGGAGATCCCGTGGGCCAGTTTGGCCAGGGTATTGCCCGTACACGGCGCCACCGCCAACACATCCAGGAGAGATTTCGGCCCGATCGCTTCCACGCTGACCTGGCTGCTCCAGGGCTCGCGCCCGCAGAGCGCGGCCAGGCGTTCCCTGATCTCGGATGCCTTGCCGAACCGGGTATCTGTCTCGTCGACGGATCGCGACAGGATGGGATAGACGTCGGCCCCCGCAGCCAGGATGGCTTCGAGCGCGGACCAGACGCCCGGTATCGTACAATGTGAACCGGTCATGGCAAAACCAAGCCTGATACCTGCCAAGCTCATGACCGCACCTCACCTCGCCTTGGCCAATTCACGCTCAATCAGCGCGGGAAGAGCGGCGGCGAGGATGCGGCCGGCGGAAATGGGCGCCACCTTTCCCGGCAGGCCCAGGGCCAATTTGGCGTGCCTGCCCAGGGCTTCGGCGGCTTGATAATCTATGCCGCCCGGCGCCGAGGCCAGATCGATCAAGAAGACGCCCGTCTTGGTCTCGGCCAGGATCGGCCCGGTCACGACCAGGGACGGCACGGTATTGATCACGAGGTCCGCCCGGTGGATCTCCCGCAAAAGCCCGCCAAAGTCAATGGCCCGGCATCCCATCTCCACGGCGCGGGCTTGCAGCGCCGGCCTGTTGGCCACGACCCAGGTCTCGGCGCCGACCGCCTTGAAGAGCCTGGCGGTGGTCATGCCCACACGGCCCAGGCCGAGCACAAAGCAGCAACACCCGTGGATGGTGATCGGCATTTCTTCCATTGCCAACTGGAGCGCGCCCTCGGCGGTGGGAATCGAGTTCGGGATGGCGATCTCGTCGAGCTCCGCGTACTCGATCAAACCGTGCCCGCCCGCCGCCGCGGCCTGTCTGCCCGCAGCCGTCATGCTGCCCGCCAGGATCATGATACCCGGATCCAGAGCCTGCCAAAAAACCTTGTCTACAAGGACGGCCGGCTGGTCCGGCAGAGACCTCACCCGTCCATCGGGACCGATCCCGCCGATGGGCAGGATCACCACCGTCGCGCCACGCAAGGCCTCGGCGAGGCTCCCGGCCGCCTGCACCCGTTCGTCACGGCTGACCGGCAGGCCATATGTCCGCACCCGGCCGGCCGTGCCGGCCAAGGCCTCGGCCACCGCCAACTGACGCAGGTCACCGCCGACCACGGCTACATCGGCCGCGGCCAGTGACGCTGACATCTGTAATCCTCCTCCGACTCTTCCTCCGCTGTATTATATTCCGAGCCGGAGGCGGCGTGCCCTTGGCCCGCCAACCGCGGCGGGACGGGATACTAGAGATCCAACAGCTTTTCGAGACCGTAGGTGACGCCGGGCCTCTGCCTGACCTCCCTGATTGCCAGGAGCACACCGGGCATGAACGATGATCTCGCGAAGGAATCGTGCCTGATGGTGAGGAGCTGGCCCTCGAACCCAAAGAGAACCTCCTGGTGCGCGACGAGGCCCGGCAGCCGCACGCTATGGAGATGGAGGCCTTCGAGGACCGCGCCCCGGGCGCCGGCGACGGTTTCCGCGCCCTTGCGTTCGGGGGCGCCCTCGCCGCGGATGCCCAGGATCGTCTCGGCGGTCTTGACGGCCGTGCCCGACGGGGCATCCAGTTTGGCGTCATGGTGCAGCTCGATGATCTCGGCGCGGGGAAAATACCTGGCGGCCACGGCGGCAAAATGCATCATGAGCACGGCGCCCAGGGCGAAATTGGGCGCGATGATCAGCCTGCCGTCGCGCGCGGCGGCCAGGGCGGTTATCTCCTCGTACGCCTCGGCCGTCAGACCGGTGGTGCCCACCACGGCGGCCACGCCCGCGTTCAAGGCGGCGTCGATGTGCCCCCGGACGGCGGCGGGCGCGGTAAAGTCCACCATGACCTGGGCGCCGGTCCTGGCGAGGGCGGCGGGCAGATCGCGCTCAACGGCCACGCCCAACGGCGCCAACCCGGCCACCGTACCAGCATCCTCACCCTCTGCGGCCAAGTCCACTGCAGCGACCAGGACCATGTCCTCCTGGCCGGAGACGGCCTTGATCACCTCACGGCCCATGCGGCCGGCCGCTCCCACCACCGCCACCCGGATTCTCTCCAAGCGCACTACCCCTTTACTCCCGCAACGTATGCGCCCCCAATCGGCTCGGGAGCACAAACTCCGGTTCCATCATGCGGAGGATGACGCCATGTAAGCCGGTTGATGCATAGCCCGCAAGGCCGCAAAACGGTCGCGCGCTATCTAATTCTCCTACAAACCCGGAATTCCTGTCAAGATTCGCCGCGCGCGGGCTGGCCGCGGTCCCGTAAACCCGGGGCACGGAGTATATTGTGGTGGGTGGGGCCGCCCCCCATGCCCGCGGTTTTCGAGTTTCCAAAGCCGCGGCCGGCGGCCCCGCGGTCCGCGGAATCGGGGGTGGCGCCGTGAGGATCATGGAGCTCAGCACGGCCCGAATCTATGGCGGCGGCGAGGTTCATCTGCGCGCGCTCTGCTTTGGCCTGCTCCGCCTGGGGCACGAGGTGCTGGTGTGTGCCCATGCAGGTGCGCCGCTCATCCGCGTCCTCGCCGAAGACGGGATTACAGCCGCGGTGCTGCCGGAAAAAGATACGCCCCTGGCCCTGGCCCGCATGGCCGTTGAGCATCGCGTCGACCTGATCCATGCCCATCAGAGCAAGGGAGCGGCCCTGGCCGTGGCCGCCCGCTACCTGGCGGGCAGGCCCCGGGCGGTTCTCACCCGGCATGCGCTGGGTGCGCCGGATGGGGAGGTGCCGCGCACGGGCCTGGCCTCCCTGATCGCCGTAACCCGCGCGGTGGCTGGGGACTGCCTGGCAGCAGGCTTTGCGCCGGAAAAGGTGCGCGTGGTGTATAACGGTGTGGATCTCACTCATTTCCGCCCGGATACCCCGGCGGCGCCGTGCGCCCTGCTCGGCCTGCCGCCGGGGGCGAGAGTGGTGGTCATACACGGCCGGCTCGGCAAGGAAAAAGGGGCGCGGGCGGCACTGGAGGCCCTTTTACCGCTATTGAGCCACTTGCCCCATTATCTGCTGGTTCTCGGGGAGGGCGGCGAGCGGCCCGGTCTGGAGCGCCTGGTCCAAAAAACGGCCGCGCGGGCGAGGGTGATCTTCCTCGGGCACCAGGCGGACGTGCGTCCATTTCTCTCCCTGGCGGAGATCGTGGTGGCCCCGGGCCCCAACGAGGCCTTCGGCCTGTCCGCGCTGGAGGCCATGGCCGTGGGCCGCGCCGTGGTGGCCATGGCGGCGGGAGGCGTTACGGAGATCGTGTCCGATGGCAGGGATGGACTGCTCGTGCCGCCAAACAATGCGCTGGCCCTGGCGGCGGCCGTCTTCCGCCTGGCCGCGGACGCGGACTTGAGGCGGCGCCTCGGCGCGGCCGCGCGCGCCAGGGCGCATGATTTTTCCCTCGACGGCATGATCGGGGCGACCGAGGCCGTGCTCGCGGCGGCAGCGAGGCAGGGACGGGCTGATGATTAAAAAGCCGAAAAAGTTAATTTACCGCAAAGGCGCCAAGGCGCGGAGAAAGAAGGAAAAGAAGCCCGAGGCGAAACCGGTTTTGTTTTTCTCTGCGCCCCTGCGTTCCCGCGGGAGAATTTTTTCTGGATTAATCACATCGATACCGCCTACGCTCAACGCGCGTCGCGCTGATCCGGCAGGACCCGATCCATGCTGCCGCTCTGATAACCTTCCAGGTCGAGGGCCACGTACAGGTAACCGGCTCCTTTCAGCGCGGGGACGATCGAGGACCTGGCGGCAAATGCCCGCTCCAGTTCCACGGGATCAACCTCCAGACGCGCGATCTCGCCGTGGTCGCGCAGGCGCACCTGGCGCAATCCCAGGGAGTGGAGAAAGCCCTCGCCTTCCTCGACCCGGCGCAGGCCCTCGGGGGTCAGGCGCCTCCCATAGGGGAACCGGGTGGCGAGGCAGGAATAGGCCGGGCGATCCCAGTTCGCGAGGCCCAAAGCCCTGGAGAGCGCCCGGATCGACTTCTTGTCCAGCCCCGCTTGGGCCAGGGGGCTGCGGATGCCGCATTCCGCCGCGGCTCTCAAGCCGGGCCGGTATGCGCGGGTTTCATCGACGTTGGTGCCGTCGGCGACCAGACCCAGGCCGCGCTCGGCGGCCAGAGCCAGGAGGCGGCGGTACAGACCTTTTTTGCAGTGATAACAACGCTCCGGGCTGTTGGCCACGAACTCGGGCAGGGAGAGTTCGTCCGTCTCGATGAGGATGTGCGGCAGATCGAGCGCTGCCGCTGTCTGCACCGCCCATTCGGTTTCGAACCGCGGGCGGACCGGGGACTGCGCGGTCACCGCGAGCAGCCGGCCCGCGGGGAGCGTCTCGCGCGCCACCCGCGCGAGCAACGTGCTGTCCACGCCGCCCGAAAAGGCCACGACCAGGCCATTTTCCCGGGCATGCATGGCGGCGAGGACTTCCTTGAGCTCCGGCAAACCAGCCAAGCGCGTCCCTCCCACCCCGGCTTCAAAAGCGGTGTGAAAAACCTCCCCACCGCGATCCCAGGGTTAAAACCCTGGGCTACATAGGAAAACCATTCTCAAACCCGTACGTCCTGTACGGGTTCGGTGGTGCTTCGAAGCCCATCCGAGCCCTGTCAGGAGGACAGGGCTTTGGAAAGATCGTTCAGGTGTAGCCCGGGGATTCATCCCCGGGTAGAGAGGCGGGTTTTTCACACCGCCTATAGATGTGAACCCAATCAAATCCGAAGGGAGAAATGGCGTTGTCTGAAAAAGCTCTGGAACTGCTCTTTTTCCTCGTGCCGGCCGGCTCCGTCTTTGCGCTCCTCTTTGCCTACCTGCTATATAGGAGCGTGAGCAAACAGGATCCGGGCACCGACAGGATGCGCGAAATCTCCGAGGCCGTGCGCATCGGCGCCATGGCATACCTCAAGCGCCAGTACAAGGTCCTCATTCTCTTCTTCCTTTTCATGTTCATCGTGCTCGGCGTCATGGCGTACTTTGGCAACCTATCCTGGTACGTGCCCTTCGCCTTCCTGAGCGGCGGTTTCTTCTCGGGCCTCTCAGGCTTTTTCGGCATGATGACGGCCACCAAGGCCAACGCCCGCACCGCGAACGCGGCGAGGAAGAGCCTCAATGCCGGCCTGCGGGTGGCTTTTAACAGCGGCGCGGTCATGGGCCTCGTCGTGGTGGGCCTGGGCCTACTCGACCTCTCGCTCTGGTTCCTCGGCCTCAGGTATTGGGCGCATGCCTCCATCGATGTCATCACCATGACCATGCTGAACTTCGGCATGGGCGCCAGTTCCATGGCGCTTTTCGCCCGCGTGGGCGGCGGCATCTTTACCAAGGCGGCCGATGTCGGCGCCGACCTGGTGGGCAAGGTCGAGGCGGGCATCCCCGAGGACGACCCGCGTAACCCGGCGGTCATCGCGGACAACGTGGGCGACAACGTGGGCGACGTGGCGGGCATGGGCGCTGATCTCTACGAGTCCTACGTTGGCTCCATCGTCGCCACCTCCGCCCTGGCCATGGCGGCCTTTCCAACGATGAAACTCGCGGCGGTCATGATCCCGCTCATCATGGCGGTCGTGGGGGTCCTGGCCTCCATCGTCGGCACCTTCTTCGTGCGCTCGGGCGAGCAAGCCGAGCAAAAGGTGCTCCTCAAGGCCCTGCGGCGCGGTGTCTTCACCAGCGTGGGTCTGATCGCGGTCGTCTCCTTCTTCCTGGTCTGGCGGATCCTCGGCCTCGAGCATTGGGGCGTCTACGCCGCCATCCTCTCCGGCCTGCTGGCGGGGGTGATCATCTCGCTCCTCACGGAGTACTACACCTCCTCGACCTACAAGCCGACCAAGGGCGTCTCGGACGCGGCCACCACGGGCCCGGCCACGGTCATCATCGGCGGCCTCTCCGTGGGCATGCTCTCCACCTTCCTGCCGGTGATCGCGGTCTGCGCTGCCATCATCGCCAGCTACTACCTGGCGGGCGGCGGCGACTTCTTCCGCGGCCTCTACGGCATCGCCGTCTCCGCCGTGGGCATGCTTTCCACGCTTGGCATCACCCTGGCCACGGACGCGTACGGTCCCGTGGCCGACAATGCCGGTGGCATCGCGGAAATGGCCGAGCTGCCCAAGGAGGTCAGGCGGCGCACGGACGCTCTGGATTCGCTGGGCAACACCACCGCGGCCACGGGTAAAGGTTTCGCCATCGGCTCCGCCGCCCTGACCGCGCTGGCCCTCATCGCGGCCTTCACCGAAAAGGTCGACCTGGAACTGGCCAAGAACGCCGCGGCGATGGGATACAAGTACCAAAACCTGACCCACAACCTGAACCTGACCGACCCGGGCGTGCTCGTGGGCCTGCTCGTAGGCGGTATGCTACCCTTCCTTTTCTGCTCCATGACCATGCGGGCCGTGGGCCGGGCCGCCCAGAGCATCGTCTTTGAGGTGCGCCGGCAGTTCAAGGAGATCGCCGGCCTCATGGAAGGCAAGGCCAAGCCGGACTATGCCCGCTGCGTGGACATCTGCACCCGGGGCGCGCAAAAGGAGATGATCGTGCCCGCCCTCTCCGCCATCGTGGCGCCAGTCGCCATAGGGCTTTTGGCCGGCGTCAAGGCCGTGGCCGGGCTTTTGGCCGGGGCCACGGTCACCGGCTTCGTGCTGGCCATCATGATGGCCAACGCCGGTGGTTCCTGGGACAACGCCAAGAAGTACATCGAGGAGGGCAATTACGGCGGCAAGGGATCCGACCCCCACAAGGCCGCGGTGGTCGGCGACACGGTGGGCGATCCCTTCAAGGACACCTCCGGGCCGTCCCTGAATATCCTCATCAAGCTCACCTCCATGGTGGCGGTCGTCTTCGCGGTCTTCATCCTCAAGAACGCGCTGTTTAAGTGAGGTATGTTCCGGGCATGCCCGGCGTTCAACTCAGCCCTCTCCCATGGGGAGAGGGCTTTTTATCCAATGCCTTCTGTTGCTCCGGGCAGGAGCAGGAACATGACGGGAAATGGCAAATATCGTTGTCAAAGAAAACCCGAAGCGGCCTGGAAACGATGTGAAGAGTCCGAACGGTAGAAAGGGTTCTGGCATGCGGATCCTCAAGAGGATCTTGGTGTTGATCATAGCCATGGGCGGCGCGGCCGTCGTGCCCGCGCTGGCCGCCCGGGCCGGGCGCGAGGCGCGCCTGCGCTCCGTGACCGTGGCTGTGGACGCGGTATCGTTCACCGAGGCAGCGGCCGCGGCGGGCATGGATTTCGAACTGGTCGCGGAGCGGCTGCGCCGGGCGGGCGCCAACGGCCTGGTGGTGCCCGAAACGACCCTGGCCGACCTGGCCGCGCGGGGCAGGCTGCTCCTGCAGCCCCTGGGGTATTTTCTGAAAACGGCCGCCGTGAGCGGAAACCGGGGGGAACTGGCGGAGAGGATCGCCGATGATTACGCCTCCCGCTTGGTAGAGGGCGGGCTCCCCAACCATCACGTCATCGTGGTCTTTGACGAGGCGCTCCTGGACTTTCTCCGCCGGGCGCTCGAGAACAGGATGGCGGGGAGCTTGTCGTATTACGCCGGGGACGGCGCCTTTGCCATCGTCGTCAAGAACCGCACCAGGTTCAGCCGGCTCGGCCTGGGGCTCTTGGAGGAGGACCTGCGTAGCGCCCGGGAACTCGGCTTCCCCGAACTCGTGCCTATGCTGCGCGACGACAAGCGGGGGGATTTCACCGGCGGCTTCAGGCGCGATGTGGCGCTGGCCAAGGCATACGGCGCGCGCGCGGCCATGTTCGCCGCGCCGGCCGTGCCCGGCTACAGCAAGGGGACCCACGGCATCGCACAGGCGGCGCGGCTGCTCCGTGAGGCCGGTATCGTCCCGGTAATGCGCGAAACGAACCTTGCGCCGGGTCAAACCGACCTGGAGCAGGGACAGCGCGGCATCACCAGGCTTGTCGCCGCGGCCGGCTTTCAGGCGGCCAAGTATTTCTCGAGCGAGCGCTGGTTCATACAACATCCCGAGGTGGATGTGGAGGATGTCGTGGATCAGTGGGCTCGGGCCGTCAACAGCCGGAATGTGAGGCTGATCTACGTCAAGCCCCTGGCAAGGGGGGACAAGACGCCTACCCAAAACCTGGATGAGACCTGCAAAGCCATTGCCGGCCTCCTGGAGCGCATCGAGGAGAGGGGACTGCGGCTGGGAGCCGTCGAGGGCTTGGGCGCCTTTGCCCCGCACCGCCTGGCCCTTTTCATGCTGGCCGTCTGCGCGGCAGCGGCCGTGCTCCTGCTCTTGCTCCAGCTGGCCGCGCCGCCCCCGTTCTTCATCCATGCCTGCCTGGGTCTGTGCCTTGCGGTTGCCGTCGCGGCGTGCTTCCTGCCCGGCCTGCCCGCGGCCTGCTCCGCTTTCCTGGCGCAAGCCGCCGCCCTGGGTGCGGCCGTGGCATTCCCCTCGCTTGCGGGCATCTTTCTCTTGGATGCCGCCGCGCGGTTCGGCCGGGAGGCCGGCCGGCCCGGCGTCCTTCGCGAGATGGGCCGGGCCGCGGGCGTTCTGGCGCGGGCGGCCGGTTTGGCCCTGTTCGGGGGGATGTGCGTGGCCGCCTTGCTGGGCGACAGCGCCCATCTTCTCAAGCTGAGCATCTTCAGGGGGGTCAAGCTCGCTCTCTTTCTCCCTATCCTGCTCTACTTCATCGCTTACGGCACAAGGGTGGGTTTTTGCCGGGACGGCAACGGTGAGCCGCTCCCCCTGGCCGGCCAGTGGCGCAAGCTCCTCGAGACGCCGGTTCAGGCCAAGTATGCATTGCTTTTTGTCCTGATCGGCCTGGTCCTATTCGTGCTCGGCGCCACCTCGGGCAATACGGAACTCGCCATCGTGCCGCAACTGGAGAGGCAATTCCGGGCGTTCTTGGAAAGGGCCTTGCTCGCGCGCCCCCGCACCAAGGAACTAGTCGCGTTTCCCAGTCTGATGCTCCTGCCTTTCTTCGCCTGCCGGGGCAGGACCATCTTGACCTTCCTGGCGGGTATGGCGGGCATGGTGGGTTTGACCGGCCTTGTCAACAGTTTCTGTCATCTCCGAACCCCTCTCGTGGTGACTGCATACCGCTGCGCTTACAGCCTCGTCTTCGGCCTGGCAGCGGGCGCGGTCCTCATCGCCCTGGGGGTGGCGGTGCGCGGGCATGCCCTTAGTGGCAGGAGCGGAGGAGCGCGCGGCGCTCCCCCGGACGTTACGGCCGCGGGCGGCCGGTAATCTTTCTCCGCGCAGGTTTGGCCTGGCATGGAAGGAATTCGTTACCCCGAAGAGAAATATGCAGTCTTGGATACCGCCCGGCCCGGTTACGGTCTGGACGGAAGAAAGAGAGGGGGAACTGTTGGTGCTCAGACGGAAGACGGTTTTTTTGGGATGTCTCCTCCTGGCGCTCTCCATCATGGTTACGCTCTCGGGCATCGGCGCGGACAAGCTCAGGTTCGCCATGGTGACCGACATCGGCGGCCTCGGCGATCAGAGTTTCAACGACTCCGCGTACGACGGCTTGAAGATGCTGCAAAAAGAGTACGGCGCCGAGATCCAGGTGCTCGAGTCCAAGAAAGCCGAGGACTATGTCCCCAATCTCAAGTCCCTGGCGGAGCAGGGCTTTGACATGATCTGGGCGATCGGTTTCCTGATGCAGGATGCCCTGACCAAAGTGGCGGGGGATTACCCCAACGTCAAGTTCGGCATCATCGACGCGGTCGTGGACAAGCCCAACGTGACCTCCGTCTGCTTCAAGGAGGAAGAGGGCTCCTTCCTCGTGGGCGTCATCGCCGGCAAGACCACCAAGACGAAGATCATCGGTTTCGTAGGCGGCATGCAGTTTCCGCTCATCGAGAAATTCCAGGCCGGCTTTGAAGCGGGCGTTAAGGCCGTCAACGCCAAGGCCATGGTGCTCGTGAACTACGTGGGTTCGTTCGCGGATCCGACCAAGGGCAAGGAGACGGCCCTCACCCAGTTCGGCCTCGGCGCCGACATTGTCTACCACGCGGCGGGCGACACCGGTACGGGCGTGATCGAGGCGGCCAAGGAAAAGAAGAAGTGGGCCATTGGCGTGGACAAGGATCAGCATCACCTGGCACCCAAGAACGTCCTGGCTTGCATGATCAAGCGCGTCGACGTCGGCGTCTTTTCCGGCACCAAGGCGGTCCGCGAGGGCAAGGGTGGCGGCGTCATGACGCTCGGCCTCAAGGAGGACGGCGTCGGCGTCTGCAAGTCCGCGGCCAAGACCGTCAAGACCGCCGTGCTGAAACTCGTGGAAAAGTACAAAAAGGATATCATCGACGGCAAGCTGGCCGTCCCAACGGTTCCAGTAAAGAAATAAAGCGCGAACCACCGCAAGACCCGGGTGCCGGCAACGGCACCCGGGTCTTGTCCCGGGGTGAACCTGGTGAGTTTCGTTGTTCCAAAGGAACCAAGAAAAAAGACCGCCATTTCATGTTAAACCAAGGAACGGTATCACATGATTTACATGATTAACAGGATAACAAGATTCAGAGCCTAATTTGATTGAATAAAATGATCTAATAGACAAATAATCCGTGTAAGTCCTGAAAATCATGTCAATCCTGTTAAATGAGTTCTAATCATACTAAACAGATTATGGAGTTTAAGCGACGTGCTAACTCCATGCGTTTTATTGCTTATGGTAATCTGATGTCAATCAGCCAAACTGTGTTCCAATGCTTTTTTACAGGTCTTTTAAAGCTCGGGTGTCATAAGGGGGGTGTCCCGTCTTGCCCGAAAAAACGCCCGCCGTGGAGATGCGCGGGATCGTCAAACGCTTCCCGGGCGTGCTCGCCAATGCCGGCATTGATTTCACCCTGCAAAAGGGGGAGATACACGCCCTCCTGGGTGAGAACGGCGCCGGCAAGACCACGTTGATGAAGATACTCTACGGCCTCTTCCTGCCCGATCAGGGCGAGATCCGCATCGGCGGCGTCCCCGTGACGATCGACGGGCCCCGGCGCGCCATCGAGGCCGGCATCGGCATGGTGCACCAGCATTTCATGCTGATCCCGCCCTTTACCGTGGCCGAGAACATCGTGCTCGGGGTGGAGCCCAGGCGCGGCCCGAGCTACGACCGGTCGAAAGCCGCGGAGGCAGTGCGGGAGATCTCCGCGCGTTACGGATTGTTCGTGGATCCGGACGCCCGCGTGGAGAGCATTTCCCTGGGTATGCAGCAGCGGGTGGAGATCCTCAAGGCCCTCTACCGCCAGGCCGATGTCTTGATCCTGGACGAGCCCACCGCCGTCCTCACGCCGCAGGAAGTGATCGAACTGGGCGGGATCCTGCGCAAGCTGGTGGCGGCCGGCAAGAGCATCGTCTTCATCACGCACAAGCTGCGCGAGGTCATGTCCTTTGCCGACCGGGTCACGGTCCTGCGGAGGGGTGAGCGGGTCGGCACCCTGGACCGGGCCGGCACCGGCATGGAACAACTGGCCGCGATGATGGTGGGCCGCGAGGTCGAGTTGGAGATCAAGAAGGAGGCGGCCCGGCCTGGGGAGGTCGTCCTCGCTCTGCAGGGCGTGAGCGCCGTGAACAGCCGCCGCCTGCCCGCGCTAAGGAGAGTCGATCTGCAGGTCAGGGCGGGTGAGATCCTGGGCATCGCGGGGGTTGAAGGCAACGGCCAGTCGGAACTCGTCGAGGTCGTCACGGGCATGCGGGCTCCCACGGCTGGCAGCATCCTTCTGGGCGGCCGCCGGATCGACGGCCTGTCGCCGCGAGCCGTTCATGCCCTGGGTGTGGCCCACCTGCCCGAGGATCGGATCAGGCGGGGGCTCGTGCTCGATTTTACCGTGGCCGAGAATCTCATCCTCACGGATTACGCCTTCCCGCCCTTTGCCAGGGGCCCTGCGCTCGTCTGGCGGGAGATCGACGCGTGCGCCCAAAGGCTCATGGGGGAGTACGACATCAGGGCGCCCGGCCCCGCCACGCCGGCCGCGGCCCTGTCAGGCGGCAACCAGCAAAAAGTGGTCGTGGCCCGGGCGCTCCACGGCAGGCCGCGTCTGGTGGTGGCGGCCCAACCCACGCGGGGCCTGGATATCGGGGCCATCGAGTTCGTGCACCGCCGCCTCCTCGCCGAGCGTGACCGGGGCGCGGCTGTTCTCCTGGTCTCCTTGGAACTGGAGGAATTGTTCGCGCTGGCGGACCGCATCGCCGTCATGTTCGAGGGCGAGATCGCGGGCGTCTTTGACCGCGAGGCCGTGGACGAGTACCAGATGGGCCTCCTCATGGCGGGCGGGCGCAAGGCAAAGGGGGGGCAGACGGCGTGAGCAAAGATCGAAGAGTTGGAGCCGGGATCCTGCGGGAGACGGCCGTGGCCGGGGCCACGATCCTCCTGGCCTTTGCCGTCGGCGGGGTGTTCGTGCTGGTTTCCGGGCGCGATCCCCTGCTCGCGCTCTTTGCGCTCGTCAAGGGCGCCTTTGGCAGCTGGTACAATCTGGGCGAGACCTTGGCCTATGCCACGCCGCTCATCCTCACGGGGCTCTCCATCGCCCTGGCCTTTAGGTGCAATCTTTTCAACATCGGCGCCGAGGGGCAGGCCATCGTGGCCATGGTGGCCGCGGCCTGGATCGGCACCTGGCGCGGCGTGCCGCCCGGTTTGCACGCTGCCTTCGCCCTGCTCGGCGGCATGGCGGCCGGCGCGATCTGGGGCTGGATACCCGGCCTCCTCAAGGCCAAGATGGGCGCGCACGAGGTCATCAACACGATCATGCTCAACTACCTGGGCCTCTATCTCTCGCAGTACCTCGTGAACAAGCCGCTCATTGCGCCGCCGGGCACGGCCCCCATGACGCGGACCATCGCTCCCGGGGCCATGCTCTGGCAGTTCATGCCGCCGTCCAGGGCCAATCTGGGCCTGGCCGTGGCCCTAATGGCCTGCGCGGCCGTGTATCTCCTCTTGTGGCGGACCACCCGGGGCTACGAGATCAGGGCCGTCGGTTTCAACGCCGAGGCGGCCAGGTACGGGGGGGTGCGCGTGGCCGGGACGGTGGTCTGGACCATGGCCGTGAGCGGCGCCCTAGCCGGCCTGGCGGGCGCGGTCTACATCCAGGGCGTGCAGCACAAGTTCTTCGAGCTCTTTACCTTTCCCGGCTATGGATTCGACGGCATCGCGGTGGCCCTCATCGGCCGCAACCACCCCGTAGGCGTCATCTTCGGCGCCATTCTCTTTGGCGCCCTGAGCAACGGCGCCGTGCAGATGCAGAGCGCCGCGGGCATTCCCAAGGAGATCAGCGGCGTCGTCCAGGGAACCATCATTTTTTTCGTGGCCGTGGAACAGGCCTTCCGGTGGCTGATTCTCCCGCGTTTGAGACGGTCCGGCGCGGCAAAGGAGGCGGGCAAGTGTGACGCCGCAGCTTAATATCCTGTTCAACGCCTTTACCTTGATCCTGGCGTCGACCCTGCGTATGTCGACCCCGCTGACCCTCACCGCGCTGGGGGGTATGTTCTCGGAACGCACGGGCGTGGTCAATGTGGGGCTGGAAGGCATCATGCTCATGGGGGCTTTTTCCGCCATGGCGGGTTCGTACCTGACCGGCCAGCCATGGCTCGGTTTCCTGCTCGGCACGATCGTAGGCGGCGTCTTCGCCCTGATCCACGCCGTGGCCAGCATCCACTTGCGCGGCAACCAGGTGGTCAGCGGCATGGCCCTGAACGTCCTGGCCATGGCCCTGACGGGATTCCTGCTGCGGCGTCTCTTTCAGCACGCCGGACACTCCCCGCAGGTGGCATCCTTGCCCGAGTGGAATTTTCTCCCTGTCTTCGGCCTCTGTGACGGCGTGCCCATTCTCCGCAACGTGCTCGGTTCGGAATCCATCGTGGCGCAGGTCATCGGCAGGGGCACCCCCCCGATCTACCTCTGTCTCATCCTGGTCGTCGCCTCGCATTACGTGCTCTTTCACACGCCGCTCGGCATGCGCCTGCGCGCGGTGGGCGAGCATCCCGAGGCGGCCGAGAGCCTCGGTATCAGCGTCTATGGCCTGCGCTACCTTGGCGTCATCCTGAGCGGCCTGCTCGGCGGCATGGGCGGCGCCACGCTCTCGGTGGGCCTTTTGAACTCTTTTGGGGAGAATATGACCACGGGCCGCGGTTTCATCGCCCTGGCGGCCATGAATTTCGGCAAGTGGCGCCCCTATGGCGCCCTGCGGGCCTGCCTGATCTTCGGCTTTTTCGTGGCCTTCGAGATGCAGGCGCAGAGCTTGGCTTCCTTGAGCGTCTTCTTTCCCTGGCTGAAAGTCTTCAGCCTGATCCCCAGGGAGGTCTTCCTGGGCCTGCCGTACGTGGCCACCATCCTGATCCTGGCTGGTTTCATCGGGCGCTCGACCCCGCCCGCGGCCAGCGGCCTGCCCTACGAGGGCCGCAAATAGATTACCAGGGTGAATCTGTGGTTCAATCGGTCCGGATTTACAGGGGGGGGGCGGCGGGTCTGTTCCTCGATCTCGTGCGGATTCACGTCTCCGGCGGCCGCGGCGGCGACGGCGCGGTCAGCTTCAGGCGTGAAAAGTACGTGCCGCGCGGCGGTCCGGACGGCGGTGACGGCGGGCGGGGCGGCGACGTGGTGATCCGGGTCGCCGGCAACGTTTCCACTCTCACGGCTTACCGCTACAAAAAGAGTTTCAAGGCCGAAAACGGTGGTCATGGCGGCCCATCCGACCGCACGGGGGCGGACGCGTCCGATCTGATCCTGGAGGTGCCGCCCGGCACCGTCATCAGGAACGTTGAGACCGGCGCGATCGTGGCGGATCTCGTCGCGCCGGGCGGCGTGGCGATCGCGGCCAGGGGCGGGCGCGGGGGCCGCGGCAACGCCCGCTTTGCCGGGCCGAGCAGGCAGGCGCCGCGCTTTGCCGAGCGGGGCGCGCCGGGTGAGGAACGCCACCTCGAACTGGAGTTGCGGCTCTTGGCCGACGTGGGCCTGGTCGGCCTCCCAAATGCCGGCAAGTCGAGCCTTTTGGCCAGGGTGACCGCGGCCCGGCCCAAGGTGGCGGATTATCCCTTTACCACGACAGAGCCGGTGCTCGGCGTCGTTCAGGTCGCGGATGAGAGCTTCGTCCTGGCCGATCTGCCCGGCCTGATCCAGGGCGCCCACCAGGGCGCCGGTCTCGGCCTTGAGTTCTTGCGCCACGTCGAGCGCACCCGCCTCCTGCTCCAAGTCATCGACGGGGCGGCCGTGGACGGCATCGAGCCCGCGGCCGCGTTCGCCCAGGTTGACGAGGAACTCCGTCTTTACCACGGGGGGCTCGCCTCGCGCCCGCGGGTCGTGGCTCTAAACAAGATGGACCTCCCGGCTGCCAAGGAAGCGGTGCCGGCGATCGTGGAAAACCTGGCGGCGCGCGGTTTTGAGATCTTCCCCGTCTCCACGGCCACAGGGGAGGGGCTGGAGTCTCTCCTGCGCCGACTCGCCGCGCTCCTGGCCGGGCTTCCCAAGCCGGAACCGCTGCAAAGCCAGGAGATACTCGACGCGCCCCGGCCCCTCTCCGTACGCCGGCATGGGAGCGCCTGGCTGGTGGAGGGCGGCGGGGTGGAGCGCTATCTCGCCATGACCGATCTCGGGAACGAGGAGGCGTTCCGGCGCTGGCAGGCCTGGCTCGAGCGGCACGGCATAGGACCCGCTCTGCGGCGCGCGGGGGTGCGGCCGGGAGAGACGGTCCGCATAGGCAGGACGGAGTTCACCTGGGAAGAGTGATGATGACAGGGGGCGATCCCTTGGCCAGAACCCGAACGCGAGCGGATGGAGACACTGTGCAGTCCGTGACGCGTGCCCTCAATATCCTGGAGGTGCTGGCGCGCGAGAGCGGCCCGCTCGGCCTCTCGGAACTGGTACAAAAATCCGGCCTCAAGCCGGCCACCGCCCATCGCTTACTCACCACTCTGATGGCGCGGGGTTTCGCCGAACAGGATCAGGCGACTCAGCGCTACCGCCTGGGTTTGAAGGCTTTCGAGGTGGGCAACGCCGCGCTCTACGCCATCGATACCCGCACCGCCGCGCGGCCGTTCCTCAAGGAACTGGTGGATCGTCTCAACGAAACCGCCAACCTGGCCATCCTCGACCGGGGAGAGGTCGTCTATATCGACCAGTTGGAATCGACCAACATCGTGATCGTCAAGATGTTCGCCCGGCTGGGGAGCAGGGGGCCGGCCCACTGCACGGGCTCGGGCAAGGTGCTCCTGGCTTTTCTCCCCGACGAGGAACTCCTGCCCCTCATCGACCGCCTGCCCCGCGCGCGCTTTACCGCCAATACCATCACCGAGCCTGCCGCGTTCCTGGCGGAGCTTAATGCCATTCGCAGGCAGGGGTATGCCCTGGACCGCGGCGAGCGCGACGAGGGCGTATGCTGCGTCGCCGCGCCGATCAAAAACCACGAACGGCGGGTGGTCGCCGCCGTCAGCGTCTCCGGCCCCGTGGCGAGGATGCCGGACGAGCTGATCCATCGGGAGTTCGTGCCGGCCGTTACGGAGATAGCGGGCAAGATCTCGGCCAGGCTTGGCTTTCTTCCCCAAGAGACCCGCAATGCCGGGGATCACTAGAAGCGGTGTGAAAACCGTTCTTGGACCGATAAAACACGTAAAACAGGGAATGACATCACATGATTTACATGATTAATGGGATTAACAAGATTCGAGATTAAGATCATCAATAAAAATAATCTAATAGACAAATAATCCGTGTAAATCCTGAAAATCATGTTAATCTTGTTAAATCGTTTCTAATCACCTAAAGCGATTATGCAGATTAGGCAACATACCGATTTCATACAATTCTATAACTCCTTGTCATCTGGGTGTTAATCGCCATAATCTGCGTTCCGGTACCTTTTTCACACCGCTCCTAGAGGCGACTGATCGTAGTCAACGATCTTCTTTATCAATGACCTGAAACCCTGAATCCCTTAATCATGTGATATCGTACCCTATGTTACGGCCCCATGCGGCTCTTGAGACCGGAGTTAGTCCCATCCTGCCGCGGGCCGGCCGCCCGAGCCCGTGATGCGGCTGATCCGGCGGTTGACCCGGTTTTTGTCGTAAGAACCCCAGAACCCTTGCCAAACCGGGAATGATATGATAGAATAGTGTCGTTGGTCGCGGAAAGAGTGGGTTGCAGCCCACTCTTTCCTCTTGATGCGCGCTTGAGTGATGGAAGTGAATCGAACGCCCATGCCCGATCTGCACGAACGCCTGCGCAAGATGGGGGAAACTGTAGCCGCGGAACTCGGTTTCGAGCTGGTCATGGCGCAACTCGCCAAGGAACGCGGTGAATGGTACCTGCGCTTCAGTTTGGACAAACCGGACGGCATCGGTCTCGACGATTGCGAACGGTTCAGCCGGAGGATCGAAGTCCTGCTGGACGAGGCCGACCCCATCCCGCATCGCTACATCCTCGAAGTCTCCTCGGCGGGCCTCGACCGGCCGCTCTACAAAGAAGATGATTACGCGCGGTTCGCCGGGCGGCGGGTCGCGCTCAAGCTGTATCAGCCCGTCAATGGTCGGCGGCAACACGCGGGTATCCTGCTCGGCCTCGTCAGGTCCGATGCGGGTGCCGCGATCGAGCTGGAGACCGGCGACGGCCGCCTGACGGTTCCGCTCAGCCAGGTGTCCAAGGCCAGGCTGGAGTTGGATTTCTGACCGCACCCGGTTAAGGAGGATTTTGTCATGAACCAGGAATTCGTGGAGGCCCTCGATCAACTCGAGCGCGAACGCGGCATCGCCAAGGCGGTCTTGGTCGAAGCCGTGGAAGCCGCCCTGGTCTCCGCGCTCAAACGGGACCAAAAATCCGCCCAGAACATCCGGGTGCAGCTCGATCCGGACACGGGGGATATTAAGGTCTTCAGCCGGCGCACGGTGGTCGAGGAGATTACCGACGAGCGCGAGGAAATAACCCTGGCTGACGCCAAGGAGATCGATCCCCGCTACGAACCCGGCGACGTGGTGGAGCAGGAGATTCTGCCCAGGGAATTCGGGCGCATCGCCGCGCAAACCGCCAAACAGGTCGTGGTGCAGAGGATCCGCGAGGCCGAGCGTTCGCTCATCTACGACGAGTTCGCCAACAGGGTGGGAGATATCGTCACCGGTATTGTCCAGCGTTACGAGCAGCGCAACGTCTTTATCGACCTCGGCAAGGTCGAGGGCATCCTGCCCGTCAGCGAACAGATGCCCGGAGAGCGTTACGAGCAGGGCGTGCGGATCAAGGTCTACATCGTGGAGGTCAAGTGGACGACCAAGGGGCCGGAGGTGATCACCTCCAGAACCCGCGCCGGCCTCCTGAAACGCCTTTTTGAGCTTGAAGTGCCGGAGATCCAAGAGGGTCTGGTGGAGATCAAGAACGTGGCCCGCGAACCCGGCGCCAGATCGAAGATCGCGGTCTACAGCCGCGAACCGCATGTCGATCCCGTGGGAGCCTGTGTCGGCGCCAGGGGCAACCGCGTCCAGATGATCGTGCGGGAGCTGAAAGGCGAAAAGATCGATATCATTCCCTGGAACCCCGACTGGGAGATGTTCATCGCCAAGGCCATGAGCCCGGCCAGGGTCGCAGCCGTCCAACTGGCACCCAGCAAAAAGATCGCCCTGGTCGTCGTCCCCGATCATCAACTCTCGCTTGCCATCGGGCGCGAAGGCCAGAACGCCCGCTTGGCGGCCAAGCTCACGGGGTGGAAGATCGATATCCGGAGCGAGTCGCAGATCGCGGAGATGACCGAGGAAGAGCTGGAAGCCATTATCCCGCTCGAAGAGGGGACCGTGCCGCCCGAGGAGGATCTCATGGTCATGGAGGAGGGCGTGGAGCCGGCTCCCGCGGAGGGAGTTCCCGGTGAGGAGCCGTTCGCGGGCGAGCCCGAAGCGGCAGGCGTGATGGAAACCGCCGACGCTGTCGCCGTCGAGGTGCCCGCAGAGGCGGAAGAGGAAGAAAGGCAGAAAGAGGCGGGCAAGCGCAAGGTGCGCAAGGGACGGACCTCGAAGCGGGATCTCGAGCTCGAACTGGAAACCATGGAGGACACCGGGCTCGGTTTCTTCAGCGATGTGCTGGGCAGCAGGCAGGCTGGACAGGGCGCGGATGGCGGGGAAGAATCGCGGAAAGCCGAACAGCCGGCCGGGGAAGCGGCGCCCCTGGAGGATGTCTCACCTCTGGCCGCGGCCCTGGCCAGAGCCGGCGCCATACCGGATGCGAACCAGACTCCTCTGGCGGTGGCGCTGCAAAAGGCGGTACAGGATAAGCCGCCCGCCAAGAAAGCGTCCGCAAAGAAAACGGCTGCCAAGACCGCTGCCAAGGAGGATAAACCCGCCGGCGCCGCAGGCGTCAAGAAAAAGGCCGCACCCAGGACCGCCGCGGATGCCGGGCCGCCCGCGCCAAAGGCGGAAAAAACCCGCAAAAAGGCGGCGGCCGCACCTGCCAAACCGGCCAAGGCGGCCAAAAGCGCCCGCAAGACGGTGAAAAGCGAGGAGTAGAGCCATGCCCAAGGTGCGCAAGATTCCTCAACGCACCTGCCTCGGGTGCCAGGCGGTCAAACCAAAACGTGAGCTTGTGCGGATCGTGCGTACACCCGCGGGCGAGGTGTCGATCGATCCCACGGGCAAGAAAGCCGGCCGCGGGGCGTACATCTGCCCGCGGCGCGAATGCCTGGCCGGCGCCTTGGCCGGCAACAGGCTGGAGCGGGCCCTGGAGATCAGTATACCGCGCGAAGTCCTGGAGGCCATCGGGGGCGAATTGGCGAGGAGCGTGACGTGAAGGGGAATTGGCTCAATCTCCTGGGCCTGGCGCGGCGAGCCGGTTCGCTCGTGGCCGGGACCGGCACGGTCCAGGCCGCCGTGCAGCGCGGACAGGTCAAGCTCCTCGTGGCGGCCGCGGATCTGTCACCCGGCAGTTTGGATAGAGTGTCGCGGTTGGCACGGGCTCACGGCCTTCGCCTGATCGTCGCGCTTGACCGGCGACAGTTGGGTTTGGCTACGGGATGCGGAGGGCGCGGGGTTTTCGGAGTGACAGAGGCGGAGTTCGCCGCGGCGATCTGGTCATCCTGGGCGGCGCGCGAAGGCCAGTCCGACAGCCAAAGGAGGGTTCACCATCCTAAACAAGATCAGGGTTCATGAACTTAGCAAAGAGCTGGGCCTCAATGCCCGCGAGCTGATGGATATCCTGAACAAGCTCGGGGCGAATGTCAAGAACCACATGAGCCTGGTCGACGAGCAATTCGTCAACCAGGTGCGTAAGCAATACACGGCCGCGCCGCGTACCGTCACGGTCAGGCCCACCACGGTGCCCCTGCCGCCGCGGCCCGCGGAGACTCCGGCTCCGGCCAAAGCGCAGGCCGCGGCGGCGCCGCCGGCAGCTCCTCCCCAGGTGAAACCTCCCGTGAAGGCAATGCCCCCGCCGGCGCCAGCGGCACAACCGCAGCAGTCCGCACCGCCTCCGCGCGAGGCGCGCTGGCCGGCGGCTCCGCGGCCGGCACTCTCTCCCGCGGCACCGCCCGCGAGGCAGCCGGCGGGACGCGGCAGGGGCAAGACCGCGGGTCCAGCCCGGCCCGCAGAACCTGCAAGGGCGGGCGCTCCGGCCAGACGTCCCGGCCAACGCGGCCCGAACCAGGCGAGGACGCAACCCGCCGCCGAGGAGCAGCGCGGCGGACGTCCCGGCGGGAAACGCGGCGGGGCGCAGCGCTTGGACGCTAGACCGCCGGTGCGCGGCAGGGGCAGGCATCTGCCGGCGCGCACGGCGGCGCCCGTCAAACGCAGTCTGGAGCTTCCCGCCGTCATGTCCGTCAAGGATCTGGCCAATGCCATGGCCCAGCCCGTGGGGGACGTGATCAAAAAGCTCATGAGCCTTGGCGTGCTGGCCACCATCAACCAGGAGATCGATTACGAGACCGCCGCCATCGTGGCCCAGGACCAGGGCCACGAGGTCAAGCCCGCCCAGTCGCTCGAAGACAAGCTCAAACTCACGGAGACCGTCGACACGCCCGAGTCCCTCGTACCCAGGCCTCCCGTGGTGACAGTCATGGGCCACGTTGATCACGGCAAGACCTCTCTTTTGGACGCCATCAGGGAAACCAATGTCACCGCCCAGGAGGCGGGCGGGATCACCCAGCACATCGGGGCCTACCAGGTGGAAATCAAGGGTCGGCGCATCACTTTTCTCGACACGCCGGGCCACCAGGCTTTCACCGCCATGCGCGCCAGGGGCGCCCAGGTTACCGATATGGCCATCCTGGTCGTGGCGGCGGATGACGGCGTGATGCCCCAGACCGTCGAGGCCATCAACCATGCCAAGGCCGCCAATATCCCGATCATCGTGGCCATCAACAAGATCGACAAACCACAGGCCAACGTGGAACGGGTCAAGCAGGAATTGACGGAGTATGCGCTGGTCGCCGAGGAGTGGGGCGGCGAGACGATCATGGTCGAGGTTTCCGCGCTCAAGCGCACAGGGCTGGATCATCTCCTGGAGATGATCCTGCTCGTGGCCGACCTGCGCGATCTCCGGGCCAATCCGGATCGGCCCGCACGCGGTACCATCATCGAGGCACAGCTGGATAAGGGCCGCGGTCCGGTGGCCACGGTGCTGGTGCAGAACGGCACCCTGGAACTCGGCGACACGATCATCGCCGGAGCCGTCGCGGGCAGGGTCCGCGCGCTCACGAACGACAAGGGCAAACGCGTCCGCAAGGCCGGCCCCGCGACGCCCGTGGAGGTCATCGGCCTGGACGGCCTGCCCATGGCCGGCGATGAACTGCACGCCATCAAGGATGAGCACCTGGCGAGGCAGGTGGCGGATCAGCGCCAGCAGATCAGGCGGGAAAGCGAGCTGCGCCGGGTAAGCCCGCTGACCCTCGACGATCTCTTCAACCGGGTCAAGGAAGGTGAGTTGAAGGAACTCAAGGTCATCGTCAAAGCGGATGTGCATGGTTCGGCCGAGGCTCTCCGGCAGTCCCTGGAGCGGATCACAAAGGAACAGGTCAAGGTCAGCGTCATCCATAGCGGCGTGGGTGCCATCAAGGAAACGGACATCATGTTGGCCTCAGCATCCAATGCAATCATCATCGGGTTCAACGTCCGTCCCGACGCAGCCGCCAAGCGGCTCGGCGAAAAGGAAAACGTGGATGTCAGGCTCTACCGCGTCATCTATAACGCCATCGAGGACATCGAGGCGGCCATGGACGGCATGCTCTCGCCCGAGTACCACGAGGTCGTGCTGGGCAAGGCGGAGGTCAGGGCGGTCTTCAAGGTGCCCAAGATCGGCAACGTGGCGGGTTGCTTCGTGACCGACGGCAGGATTCCGCGCAGCGCCGACGTGCGCGTGCTCCGCGACCACGTGGTCGTCCACGAGGGCAAGATCGGTTCCTTGAAGAGATTCAAGGACGACGCGCGCGAAGTGGCCGAGGGTTTCGAGTGCGGCATCGGACTTGAGCGTTTCAACGACATCCAGGAGGGCGACGTCATCGAGGCCTTTGCCACCGAGGAGATCAAGCGTGAGGCCAAGCACCAGTAGCCTGAAAGGCCGGTGTGAAAGACCCGCCTCTCTTCCCGGAGACAGCTACGATCTTTCTAAGGGCGGTGTGAAATTCACACCGCTCCGAAAGGCCGGTGAATCGTGATGACCGTGGCTAGGGCGCGCCGTCTCGCGGCGCTGGTCAAGGAGGAAACGGCGCAGATCCTACAGAGGGGGCTCAAGGATCCCCGCATCGGTTTTGTCAGCGTGACCGACGTGCGCGTCTCGCCGGATCTGGGCCACATCAAGATCTTCTTCAGCCCTTACGGCGAGGAGGAGGCCAAGCGCCAGACCATGGCGGGGCTGGAAAGCGCCCGCGGCTACATCAGGAGCGAACTGGGCCAGCGCCTGGGATTGCGCCATACTCCCGAGATCGAGCTACTGGCCGATGAGTCCATCGAGCGTGGAGCCAGGATCTTCTCGCTCTTGCAGGAGATCAAGCGGGAACGGGAGGAATAGGCATGGAGAGCCTTGTCCGGGCCGTCGCCCTGCTCGAGCGGGAGGACGGCTTCATCCTCTCCACCCACCTGCACCCCGACGGAGACGGCATCGGTTCCATGCTCGCCCTGGGCGGGGCTTTGCGGGCGCGGGGCAAGCGGGTCGCCATGGTTCAGAGCGACGGCGTGCCCGGCACCTATTCCTTTCTCGCCGGCGCCGCGGATGTGATGCCGGCGCTGCCGGACGGTTTTGCGCCCGCGCTGCTCGTGGCCCTGGATTGCGGCGACCGGGAACGGATCGCTCTGTCCGGCATGGACGCGGGCCTGCCCATCCTCAATATCGACCACCATATCTCCAACGACCTCTACGGCCTCATCAACCTCGTGGACGGCGAGGCGTCGGCCACCGGGGAGATCGTGCACCGCATCCTCACGGCCGGAGGTTATCATCTGGACCGCGGGATCGGCACAGCCCTGTACGTGGCCATCGCCACGGATACGGGGTTTTTTCGTTATGCCAATACCTCCACGGCGGCTTTCCTGCTCTCCGCCAGGCTGGTCGAGGAATTCGGGTTGGAGCCGGGCAAGATCGCGGAGATCGTCCACGAGCAAAAAAGTCTTAACGCCGTCAAGCTCCTGGGCGTTGTTCTCTCCACCCTCAAGCTTTCCGGCAGCGTGGCCTGGATGTACCTGAACCGGGAGATGTTGGCGGCTTACCCCGTGGAGATGGAGGAGATCGAGGGCTACATCAATTATGCCCGCAGCATAATCGGCGTGGAGATCGCCCTTTTCTTCAAAGAGGTGCGGGAGGGCGAGGTGCGGATCAGCTGGCGCTCGGGGCCCAATGCCGACGTCAGCCTCCTTGCCTCCCATTTCGGCGGCGGGGGCCACGCGCGCGCGGCGGGTTGCACGGTGAGCGGGAACCTGGCGAGCGTCGTGGACAAGGTCCTTTCCTACCTGGCCCGCTGGCAGGAGGGGCGCTGAGGTTTGGACGGCGTCCTTTTGGTGGACAAACCGGCCGGCCCGACCTCCCACGACGTGGTGGCCTCCCTGCGGCGCCTGACGGGCGAGAGAAAACTCGGGCACACCGGCACGCTGGACCCCATCGCCACGGGTCTCCTGGTGCTCTGCTTTGGCGCGGCGACCAAGGCCATCCCTTACCTCCCCGAAGGCGACAAAACTTACGCGGTCGAGGCTGAGCTGGGTGCGGCCACCGATACCCAGGACCGTACGGGCAGGATCACGGCGGAAAACCGTGATTTCTCGCTGGCGCACGCGGACCTCCTGGGGATCCTCGCGGGCTTCGTCGGCCCCGGTACGCAGCTGCCTCCCATGTATTCCGCCGTTCAGGTGGGCGGGGAACGGCTCTACCGTTTGGCCAGGGCCGGATGTGAAGTCGAGCGCGAGGCCCGCCCCGTCGAGATCGCCTCGCTCCGCCTGGATTGGCCCTCCGCGGCGGAAAAACCCTTTTTCACGCGCGGCGACAGGATACGTTTCACCGTCAGGGGCAGCAGGGGGCTGTACGTCCGCACCCTCTGCCACGATCTCGGCCAGAGGGCCGGCTGCCTCGCCCATCTTTGCGAGCTTCGCCGCCTGGCCTCGGGCCCTTTCTCCCTTGACGAGGCGGTCCCCCTGGCGGAGCTCACCAGGGAAGGGGTGGCGGCGCGGCTTTGGCCCATCGGCCGTGCCCTCGCGCACCTCCCCGAGTTGCGGCTTTGCGCCGAGGATGCGGCGCGCGTGTCCCACGGCGGCATGCTCGCCGCCGGTGCCGCGCCCGGCCGGGACCTCGTGCGGGCGGTCGATCCGCGGGGCGAGACATTCGCCGTCCTGGCGCGCCGCGGCGGGCTCTGGCGACCGGAGCGGGTGTTCAAGG
>JBLNBS010000015.1:0-5157 GCA_050260175.1 Patescibacteria group bacterium
GGTGTGGAAAAGCGGTTCCTTGACCTTGAGCACCAGGTCGGCCTGGGCATAGAGACGCGCGCAGTCGGCGACGATCTCGGCCCCGGCCTCCGCGTACGCCTCGTCGTGGAAATGCGCCCCCTCCCCCGCCCCGGACTCGACGAGCACCCGCGCTCCGGCCGCAACGAGCTTCTTCACTGTGGCCGGAATGGCGGCCACCCGCAGCTCGTGCTCCATGATCTCCTTTGGCACGCCGATCGTCAAACGCGAGTCTGTCATTGGATTACCCTCCGTTTTCCGGACATTTCCGGCCGCGGGCTCCCGGTTCCATCCTATTAGCCGGGCCGCAAAGATGAAAGTACGAACGAGAATTTCCCGAACCCATGAAGCACCCCTGGTAAGGGCGCCGGAGCCCGTGCCGGCGGACGTGCCCAATATGCACCGGGTCCTATAACGATCATCACCGACCCGGAATACAAGGTCAAGGCCTATATTCATTCATGCATACGCATGCCCGGCGATGATAGCCCGGCAATCCCGCGGATCTACTTCGCGTGCAGGACTACGACCGCGGCAGAGCATGTATATACGTGACTGCATAAGGGTATGCGTCAACGCCGGAAAAGATGGAGCGCGATGCGAAAGAGGCGCCGCGATCGGCGCCACTCTTGGTTTGCCCAAAACAGCCGGTGAATCAGGATGAGGTGCCTTTCTCATCGATCGCGCGGCTTGCTTGTCGTGTCTGATCATAATATAATCTCATCAGGAGGATGGATTGAAATGCCCGTGGCAAAAATAGGGAAACGAGGCTCGCTCATCATACCCGCCGATATCCGGCGCCGGACCGGGCTCAAAGAAGGCGACGACGCGCTCATCGAGGTCGGCGAGGACGGTTCGATCCATCTGCTCAAGCGGCCGGCCGACTTCACCGGCGCCCTGCGCGGGCTATACGGCCAAATCTGGCGGGGAGTCGATCCCGAGACCTACGTGGCGGAAGAGCGCGCGCGATGGGAAAAGGATTGACGCGGCTGCCGGCGGGGCCCGCCCTGGTCATGATCGACACCTGCTGCTTCATCTACCACCTGCAGGCGGATGCCTACCCAACCCAAGCCCCGCACGTTGAGGAGCTTTTCAAGAAGATTGAGCGCGGCGATCTCCTGGGTTTGACCTCCCCAATCACGATCGCGGAGATCATGACCAAACCCAGGCAACTCGGGCTGGACGACGTCGTCTATGCATACAAGCTCGTCCTGCTCAATTTCCCCAACCTGAGGATCCCGCCGATTGATGCGACGGTTGCCGATAAGGCGTCCTCGCTCACAGCCCGTTTCGGGTTGAAACTGCCCGACGCCCTGCAGATCGCCCTGGGATTAACGCACGGAGCATCGGCGTTTGTGACGTTCGACCGGGACCTGCGGCGGGTGGCGCCGCTAATCCCCGTGGTAGCGCCGGGGGAATGAGCCGATATGAAAAGCGTTTGGATGGTTCGGGCGCTTCGCCAGCAGGTTTTGACCTCACCCCCTAGCCCCCTCCCCGACGCGGGAGGGGGTAAAGCCTGTACCTGAGGCATTTCCCCTCTCCACGCTGGCTTACCATTACCCATAAGTGGTGAGAGGGAACAGGGCGCTAGGTGTTTTCGAGAAATCGCATACCAATGTTCAGATCGTGTAAACCGTTCCAGAGAACCTTGACACCCGGATCGCCGTCACCTTTGCGGCCCAAGAAGCCACCAAGCATGGCCAGCCAACGAACGGCATCCTTCAAAGCAGGCGGTTTATCCGGCAGGCTTTTCCTTGGATGCACCTGCCACCAGAGAGCTTGCCACTCCATCTTGGAGAAAGCGACACTGCATGGCAGACTAGGATTCTCCCTTGCTTGATATGTCGTCCAAGCAATGCGCCAAGCGATAACGGTGTATAGGGTAATTGCTCTCTTCAGTCGGTCGCTGGTTTCCAGGCGCAAGTCCTCGATCTTGCAGCCGCTCTTCAAAATGTAGTGAAGACGTTCGATCTTCCAGCGCTGTTGGTACCACCCGATCTTTTCCACGGCATTCCGAAAGGATTCCGTTGGTAGAGTGGTCAACAACAGCCAATGAAGCGCTTGGACACCCTTGGGTACATTCTCCTCTCTCGCTTCGACCGCGTAGAGCGTAATCGGCGGCAGATGCTCACTGGTCCGCTTGAGCGGAGAAATGATCCGTACGCGGCCTGCTCTAATAGCGAGGCGGGCTTGCCTGGGAGGCTGATTGCTTCTCCGGGGCACCTCGGTTTGGCATAGCCCAAAACTGGCTTGGCAGAGACCTGTGCGAAGAGCTTCTTCTCTTCGCTGTCCTGCCCATCGCCTCCCCTCTTCCCCGGGCAATCTCTCTATGCGATTGACAGCAGGCCTTTTCAAGCATATAATCAAATTAGCTAAATATAATCTATTAGCTAATAGAGGTGTAACGAAATGGAAGTCACCTCCACCGAGGTCCAGAACAACTTCGGCACCTACCTGAAGCTGACGCAGGTGGAGGACGTCTACATCACCCGCAACGGCAAACGGATCGCCGTGCTCAGGCGCTGGGAGGAACCGCGCACCGAAACGCTGAAAGCGGCCGAAGGCGCGGCTGCTTATGGGACGGATCGCCCGCGGATGACCGTGGAAGAGTTCCGCAAACTCTCGGAAGCCAGCGATGCTCGCTACGAATACATCGACGGCGAGGTCTATCTGCTGGCCTCACCGTCATGGGCGCATCAACGGATAGTCCTGGAGATAGCACATTGCATCCAGGACTGGGCGCGGGGCAGGAAATGCCAACCGGTGACGGCTCCTTTTGATGTGACCTTATTCAAAGAGGATAAGGAGAACATCGTCCAGCCCGACATCGTTGTGGTCTGCGATTCGGAAAACATCGACGACCGCGGCAGGTATACCGGCGTTCCTTCCCTGGTCGTGGAGGTGCTCTCGGAGTCCACGCGGAGCAAGGATATGTTCCAAAAGATGCATGTCTATATGGCAGGCGGTGTCGGCGAGTATTGGCTCGTCAACCCCGGCAACCGGGAGGTTTACATCTACAGGTTCGCCGATGGAGAGATCGCCGATTACCGCGTCTTCAAGGGGACGGAGACGGCCGGATCCGAGATCCTGGCGCAACTGAAGATCCCATTGAAACAGGTGTTTGCGGCGTTTGCTTGAATGCCATCCCCCAAATACCCCGGACCGCTGTGCCCTAACAATAAAGAAGCCCGCTTACTTGCCATCCTGGAGTGAGGCTCGAAGCACCTCGACTGTCTTCAGACGTTCCTTGATCTGCACATTCCCCGGCCCCTGATAACGGCATTCATAGATAGACAGGAGGCCGTTGTAATCCTGGAGCAACAAAAAAACGCCTGGTTCATCCTCGCTGCGCGCCACCCGCATCTCCCCGAATTGTATATAACCAAGGTAGACCAACGTCCTCTCCCCGGACGGTTCGTCGACGCATACCTCCCAGACCTGCCCATCGTCCCAACACACCTTGCCCTCGTATGATTCGACGTCGCACAGCAGCACGATACGTTCCTCTACCTGGTCGCCGTCCAGATCGGCGTTGACAGATGCCCGGTAGGGCCAATCGCCTTTGGTTGGGTCCGAGGCCTGGTAAACCTCGTTAACAAGATCAACCGGCGGCTCCACCGGCGGTGCCAGCACAGTGTTCTGCCTCTTACAGGCGACCGTGGCCAAAAGACACGCCAGAAGCAGACTCGTACCAGCCAACCTAGCGGTTTTCATCCAACATCACCTCTCAATCCACTGCATCGGCTATTGCATACCCAATTGTCAGTCTTTTCTTCGCCGTCAAACTATTTCCTGCCGGCTTATGGTCAAAGATCACGCATTCAACCTTCAAGCCCTTATTCTCCGGACATGTGAAAAGGGCGCCTCCGCCTGCCGGTGCCGGACGATCAACCGAAGGGGTGATTTGGCGCACGGGCGCGCGCTCATCCTTTCGCCGGATGGAGGCGCCCCGAAAAGCTATCGCCCTCTTGACAAACGGTATCTTTGGCCTTATACTTAGTTACATCATCAACTAACCGATAAACTAACTAACGTACAAACCAATGGAGGTGATGGCGTGCAGCTGGATCAGAACAGGGATAAACCCATCTTCCTCCAATTCGCCGAAGAGATCGAGGACGGCATCCTGCGGGGGATCTTCCCGGAAGAGACGGCCATCCCCTCGATCAACGAGGCGGCTGTCCGGTTCAAGATCAACCCGGCGACCGCCAACAGGGGGGTCAATCTGCTCGTGGACGAAGACATCGTTTATAAAAAGCGCGGCATCGGCATGTTCGTCCGCGCGGGCGCCCGGGACAGGATCATCGCCAAGCGCCGGGCGGCCTTCTACCAAAGCTACGTAGCGCCGATGCTCGGCGAAGCGAAAAAGCTGGGCCTTACCCAAGACGAACTGATCGCCATGATCGAAGGGGGCGACCACAGTGACCACGATTGAGATCAAGAACGTCTCCAAGAATTTCGGCGCCGTGGCGGCGTTGAAGAACGTAACCCTGTCGTTGGCGCCCGGCAAGATTTACGGCCTCCTGGGCCGGAACGGCGCGGGCAAGACCACGCTGCTCAACATCATCACCAACAAGCTCTTCCCGGATGCGGGCGAGGTGCTGATCGACGGGGAAACGGCCGTCGAGAACGACCGGGCACAGGCCAAGATCTTTCACATGGCGGAGAGGAATCTCTATCCTCCGGAGATGAAGGTCAAAGAGGCTGTACGATGGACCCGGGAGTTTTATCCCGGCTTTTCCCCGGATTATGCGGCGGCGCTGATCGAAAAATTCTCCCTCGATCCGGGTAAAAAGATCAAATCGCTCTCGACCGGTTATCAATCGATCTGCAAGATGATCCTCGCCATGGCCTCGGGCGCGCCGGTACTGCTCTTGGACGAACCCGTACTGGGGCTCGACGCCAACCACCGCGAGCTTTTCTACCAGGAGCTGTTGGCCGACTACGGCGCGCACCCGCGGACCATAGTCATCTCCACCCATCTCATCGGGGAGGTGGCCGGCCTGCTGGAAGAGGCCATCATCATCAAACAGGGCGAGGTCATCGTCGCGCAACCGGTCGAGGAGATTTTGCGCCTGGGCTACACCGTCTCGGGCAACGCCGCTGATGTCGACGAGTATGCCAAGGGCCGGCCGGTGA
>JBLNBS010000016.1:0-16106 GCA_050260175.1 Patescibacteria group bacterium
TTCTAGTCGGGCTTGTGGCACCAAGCGATGCCGACCTTCTGCTTCCGGCAAGTTAAGGTTTGACGTGCACCTATTTTCATCCTTTGTTGTCCCGGCAGAATGCCGGGGTGATTACTTCTAGTGGATCCCCGTTCCCATGAGGACAAGCAGGGTTCCCAGGGTGAGCAGCGCCACCTTGAGCGGCGGCAGCCTGACCGCCACGGCCACGATGCCGAGCACGCCCACGATCACGAAGATCAACGGCCCCACAAGGCCCAGGAAGGCGTTGATGCGCAGGGCCGTTTCCACCTTGCCGAGGCGCAGAAAGAGCACGGCGCAGACGATCTCCAGCAGCCCCGAGAGAAACCTGACGGCGGCCATACCGTGCAAAGCGCCGTGATCGGGCATTTCCCGGCCACCTCCCTGCTTGTGGACTGTCTTTTCGTGTGGTTACGCAGTTCCAACTCTCTCGGTGTTTTGTTCTGAAGACCTTTTAATCAACGCCTTCCGCCGCCGAACAGATTCAGGATGAGGGCGGTCACGCCCGCCGCCGCCAGCGGCCCCACCGGCACGCCGCGCAGGAGGGCGACGCCCACGAGCGTGCCCAGGAGCAGCCCCACCGTGACCTCGGGCCTGGCCGCAAGGAGCGTGACTCCCTGGCCGCAGACAAAGGCGGCGATGGCTCCTCCCGCAATCGCTGCCAGCCCGGGCATGCCGCGGAAAGCCCCAAGGATGTCCGAGAGGCCCACCCGCCCGAGCGAGAACGGCGCCAGCACGGCCAGGAGCAAAAAAAAAGACCCGCATCCAGGGCGCGGCGGTCCAGAAAGTGAAGGGCCGCCGGCAGGCGGGAGAGCTTGAGGACCAGGAGCATCCCCGCGGCGCCGGCCACGAGCCGGTTGGCAAAAGCGAGGCCGAGGGCGAAGATCACGAGGAGTATCAGGTTATCCCGGATCATCCTCTTCACCCCCGGCCCATCTTATCTCTATGTCGGGCAACGGCCGCTCATACCGCCGGCCAAGCCACTGTCGCCGTTGCTTTTGCATAGGCTATCGCGATCGTCAAAGCGCGGAGGGGATGCAGATGCCCATCATGCCTTGGGATGCAGTGCTTTTGCCGCCGGTTGCCGGACGCTCCCAAAAACCCCGGCGCACGGGCTGGACCATGGTGATCGACAAGGGCCTGGGGCCGTCCGCGACGGATGATCTCATCGCGCTCGCCGCGCCGTATATCGATCTCGTCAAGCTCACCTTCGGCACGTCCTTCTTTTATACCCGGCAGCAACTGGTAAAAAAGATCGCCCTGCTCAAAAAGAACGACATCGGCGTCATGCCCGGGGGCACCCTGGGCGAGGTGGCGCAAATCCAGGGGAAATGGCCGATATACGTGGAGCGCCTGGTGGAGTTGGGCTTTGACTGCGTGGAGATCTCGGACGGCACCATCAGCCTGGGGGACGCGGATCGGGACAGGGCCATCGAGATCGCGCTGGACGCGGGCCTGCGGGTGGTTACCGAGATCGGCAAGAAAAACCCGGCTGACGAACTCGACCCGGCACGTCAGATCGGGCGGGCGCTCGCGGATCTCGCCGCCGGAGCGGCGATGGTGATTGTCGAGGGCCGGGAATCGGGCAGGGACGCGGGCATCTACGGAAAGAGCGGCGAAATACGCGCGGACCGCCTGGAGATAATCGCAGGACGTCTGCCCCCGGCGCGCACGATCTGGGAGGCGCCGCAAAAGAGCCAGCAGGAGGAGCTGATCCTGAGATTCGGCCCGGATGCCAACCTGGGCAACATCCCTCCGGCGGATGCGCTCGCCCTGGAAGCACTCAGGATCGGCCTGCGGGGCGATACATTGCGAGCGGTGCTGCAAAGATCCGGCTAGACCCTACCCCCCTCCGTCTCAAAGACGATGCCAAGGAGCCCCGGCCCCACGTGCGTACCGATGGTGGCCGACATCTCGGTAAAGATCAGCTCCTTGGGCGAGAGCCGCGCGCGCAGCTGGGCGGCAAACTCCTCGCCTTCCTCTGGGCAATGGGCATGGATGACGCCCACGCGCTGCGTGGCCGGATCGTAATTCTGCTCCGCCAGCTCCAGGAGCCGCGCCACCGCCTTGGCGCGCCCGCGCGCCCGGCCTAGCGGCGTGATCCTGCCGTCATTGCCGATATGCAGGATCGGCTTGACATCAAGGACCGTGCCCATGAACGCCTCGGTCTTGGTGACTCTGCCACCCTTGAAGAGATACTCCAGCGTGTCCAGGACGAACAGGTGGCTCAGCCTGCTCCGCTTGGCCGTCACCGCGGCTTCGATGGCGGCGGCGTCCGCGCCCTGGCGAGCCATCTCCGCTGCGAACCAGACCAGCAGGCCCTCGCCCAGCGAGGCGGAGAGCGAATCGATCACCCTGATGCGCCTGTCAGGCATCTCCCCGACCAGCATGGCCGCGGACTCGCTAGTCCCGCTGAGGCCCGAGGAGAGCATGATCACCACGAGCTCGGAGCCATCGTCCGTCAGGTCCAGCATGGTCTGGCGCATCTCGCTGAGGAGGGGCTGAGCCGTCTTGGGCAAGTGCGGGCCGGCTGTAAGCCTCTGGTAAAACTCGTGCGTGGACAGGTTGACCCCGTCCTTGAACTCCTCGTCGCCGAAATAGATCATCATCGGCACGGTGGCGATCCCATATGCGGAGATGATGTGCGGCGGCAGATCGTGGGCGCTGTCTGACATCACCTTGACCAGGCCCAAAGCTGCATCCCCCCGGAACTCTCTGCGTTTTGGCGTCATGCCTGCTCGGCCGCGCCGCGTGATGATTCGTCCCGGAGTCGGATTTTTCCTGCCGGGATGATGCGCTGGTTTCACGCCGCATCCAAGACTCCGTTTCAAACACCCGCATGCTTGAGCTCCTGAAAGATGAGCCGCTGCTGCAGGAGGTAAGGCTCCTCCCTGAGCCTGGTGCGGATGCCCTGAGCCACCAGGTAATGAGGGGAGTTGTCCCTCTTGACCTCGACCACGTCCACCTCGACGAGGCAGAGATTGCAGTTCGCCTCCATCCGGTCCCGGATCACCCGCGCCCTGCCTTTGATGCCGACGGCGATATCGCCCTCCTCGAGCACCTCGATCATGGTCAGGCCATAGTCCCGCAAGGCCTTCAGCGTCACATCCTGGCGGTTGACGGCCAGCCACAGGCGGCGGTCGTCCGGGGCATAGACCAGGTTATAGGGCGCCGCGTGCGGCCAGCCGTCATCGTCCACGGTGGCCACCACCACGGTCGTCGGGCGTTTGTCAAGGAGAGCGACGAGATTGCCCGGCAATACGTTGCCGCTCAATTCGGACAAAGGATCCACCTCGCAGAGGCCCAAAATCCCCCCTAGAGACTATGTGCGGCGGGATATCTCAAGAACTTCTTCAGGCCAGGCGGTGGATCTTGAGCAGGTTGGTGGAGCCTGGAATGCCGGTGCGCACCCCGGCCGTGATGGCCACCAGATCGCCGCTTTGGCAAAGGCCCGTGGCCTTGGCCGCGGCCTCGCCGGCGTCCAGCATGGCGTCGATCGAAGTCGTGCGGTCGACCAGGACGGGATGAATGCCCCAGACCAGGCAGAGCTGGCGCGCGACGACGAGATCAGGCGTAGCGGCGATGATGGGCACCTTGGGCCTGAACCTGGCCACCATCCTGGCGGTACTCCCGGATTGCGTGGCGGTGATGACAGCGGCCAGATCCAGATCGAGCGCGGCCTGGCAGGTGGCGTGGCTGATGGCGTCGGATACGGAACGCGAGGGACCGACCTGGGTCCTGGCAAGGATCTCCTGGTAACCCAGGGCGGACTCTGTCCGCCGGGCCACGCGCGCCATCATCTCCACCGCGGCCACGGGATGCCTGCCCACCGCCGTCTCGGCCGATAACATGATGGCATCCGTGCCGTCCACGATGGCATTGGCGATGTCAGTCACCTCGGCCCTGGTCGGCCTGGGGTTACGTACCATGGATTCCAGCATCTCCGTGGCGGTGATGACCGGCTTGCCCGCGTGGTTGCACCGGGCGATGAGGGATTTCTGGAGGAGGGGCACCTCCTCGGGCGGCACCTCGACGCCCAGATCCCCCCGCGCGACCATGAGCCCGTCGGCGGCAGCCACGATCTCCTCGATATTCGCGAGCGCCTCCTGGTTTTCGATCTTGGCGATCACCTGGGCCCTGCTGCCGGCCGCGCGGAGGACGCCCCTTACCTCGTGCAGGTTGTCGGCCCGCCGCACAAAAGAGACCGCCACCAGATCGACGCCCAGGCCGGCGCCGAACTTGAGATCCTCTATGTCCTTGGCCGTGAGGGCCGGCAACCTCACCTCGACGCCGGGCAGGGAAACTCCCTTGCGGGGGCCGACCTCGCCGCCCCTCACGACCCGGCAGATGAGCGCCTCCCCCCGACTGCCCTCGACCATCAACTCAATCATCCCGTCGCACAGGAAGATCGCTCCGCCGGGCTTCAGATCCTCGCAGAGGTAGGGATAGTCGATGACGAGATCCGGGGCCGCCCCCTGTTCCGCCGTGCCGACGGCGAGGCGGCTACCCTCGGCCAAGGTGAGATTGGTGCCAGGTCCGGTGCGGATCTTGGGCCCCTGGATGTCCAGCATGACGGCGATCTCCCTGCCGGCCTCGGCCGCGACGGCCCGCACGGCCTCGTATCGCCGCGCATGCCCCTCGTAATCCCCGTGCGAGAAATTGAGCCTGGCCGCGTCCATGCCGGCGCGGACCATGGCCTGCAGGACACCGCGTTCCTCGCTGGCCGGGCCGATGGTGCAGACGATCTTCGTCTTTTTGAACGTGCTTGTGCTCATGCCAAAGCACCCCGTTTCATTTCCGCCGGCATCTCACGTCACGGCCAGGGTGTTGATCAGTTCGACGTCGGCCGGATCGATCCGCCGCTTGATCTCCAATGCCCGCGCCAGGTCCATGACCCGTGGCTCGTTACCGGAAAAACCCACCATGACGCGGCTCTCTCCGGCCATGAGGAGCCGGACCGCGATCTCGCCCGAACGGGTCGCGATGAGCCTGTCCATGGCCGTCGGTGTCCCGCCGCGCTGGAGGTGGCCCAGGACCGTGATACGGGTCTCAAAGCCCGTCATATCCATCAAGGCCTGGCCGATCCTGAAAGCGCTGGCATAACTGCCGGCCAGACCCGCCACTGGATCGCCGAAGATCCCCTCCGCCACCAGGATGATGCTGTGGCTCTTGCCCCGTTCGTATCCCGCCTTGACCTGGCGGGCGATCTGGCCGAGATCGTAAGGGAGCTCGGGGATGAGCACGGCCTCCGCTCCGCCGGCGAGGCCCGCCGCCACGGCGATAAAGCCGGCGTTGCGGCCCATGACCTCGATCACGTAGACGCGCGCGTGCGAGGAGGCGGTGTCGCGGATCTTGTTTACGGCGTCGAGCACGGTATTGACCGCGGTGTCAAAACCGATCGAAAAATCCGTGCCCCCGATGTCGTTGTCGATCGAGGCGGGAATTCCCACCACCCTGATCCCCCGCTCCGCCAGGTCCAGCCCGCCGCGAAAGGAGCCATTCCCGCCGATCACGACGAGGCCCTCGATCCCGCGGCGTTCGAGCTGGGCCATGGCCGAGGCCAGGCCGACGTCTGTCTTGAACTCCGGCGAGCGCGCCGAGCGCAGGATGGTCCCGCCGCGCTGTAGGATATCCCCCACCTGGCGCGTAGCGAGCTCCTCCATCTCGCCCGCCATCAGGCCGGCAAAACCGCGCCTGATGCCAAAAACCTTGAGTCCGTGATGCAGCCCCTGGCGCACCACGGCCCGGATGGCCGCATTCATCCCCGGCGCGTCGCCCCCGCTCGTCAGCACGGCGATTCGTTCCATACCATGCACTCCCTACATGCTTTTAAAAATAAAAGAAGTTTCTCTTAAAAGACCTATGAAAAAGGCACCAAAACGCAGATTAACTAAATTAACGCCAGACTGGAATGAGTAGCAAAATCGCATGATACTGGCATGTTACTTAATCTGAGTAATCAGTTTTACGCGATTTGAACCAAATTGACAGGATTAACATGATTTTTATGATTTACACGGATTCTTTGTTCATTTAATTATCTTATCAATGACCATAGATCTGAATCTTGTTAATCATGTAAATCATGTAATATCGTTCCTCCTTTACGTGTTTATCGGTCTTAAAATGGGTTTTTACAATGCTTTTAAAGGCTGTAAAGAAGGTGCCGGGACACAGATTGTGGAGGTGTTCTAAGCATAAGCGCCGAGGCGGCGAAAACGTTCGTACCGCCGGTCGATGAGCGTCTCCGGCGCCAGGCCGTCCAGGCCGGCCAGGGCCTCGATGAGCGTCTGTTTGATGTTGGCCGCGGTCTGGGCATGATCGCGGTGCGCGCCGCCCAGAGGTTCGGGGATGATCCCGTCGATGACGCCAAAGGCGAGCAAATCCTCGGCGTTGAACTTGAGGACCCTGGCGGCGTCCGCCGCCTTGGCCGCGTTTTTCCAAAGGATGGAGGCGCACCCGTCTGGGGAGATGACGGAGTAATAGGAGTGCTCGAGCATGTAAACCCGGTCCCCGACACCGGTGGCCAGGGCGCCGCCGCTGCCTCCCTCGCCGGTGATCACCACCACAACCGGCACCGGGAGCCGCGACATCATGAGCAGGTTCCGGGCGATAGCCTCGCCTTGCCCCCTCTCCTCCGCCTCGATGCCAGGGTACGCCCCGGCCACGTCCACCAGGGCGACGATCGCCCGGTTGAACTTGGCCGCCTGTTGCATCAGGCGCAAAGCCTTGCGGTAGCCCTCGGGATGAGGCATGCCAAAATTGCGGTGGAGGTTCTCCTTGGTGTCGCGGCCTTTTTGCTCGCCGATGACCGTCACAGGCCGCCCCTCCAAAAAAGCCAGGCCGCCGACCATGGCCGGGTCGTCCCGAAAGACGCGGTCTCCGTGCAGCTCGAGGAAGTCCTGAAAGACAAGGCCTACCAGGTCGAGAAAGGTCGGCCGCTTGGGATGCCGGGCGATCGAAACTTTCTGCCAGGGGTCGAGATTGCTGAAGATCTCGCGCGCCATCTCCGCGGCCCGGCGTTCGAGGGGAGCGATCTCGCCGGTCATGTCGAGGTTTTTTTCCGCCGCGAAACGCTTCAATTCCTCAATGCGTTTCTCGAGTTCCACCAGGGGTTTTTCGAAATCCAGCACGAAGCCGTTGCCCATCACTCTCCACCCCCGCTGAAGCCGTGGAAACGAAGCAGGAGGGCGAGGGTCTTCTTGAGCTCGCGGCGGTCGACGATGAGATCGACCTGCCCGTGTTCGAGCTGGAACTCGGAGGACTGGAAACCAGGGGGTAGGCTCTGCCTGATGGTCTGCTGGATTACGATCGGCCCCGCGAATCCCAGGTGCGCGCGGGGTTCACATATGATGACGTCGCCCAGCATGCCGAAACTGGCAAAAACGCCGCCCGTCGCGGCATCGGCTAGGACGGAGAGGTAGAGCAGCCCGGCATGGGCGAACCGCCCCAGTGCGGCGCTGGTCTTGGCCATCTGCATCAGCGAAAGGATGCCTTCCTGCATGCGCGCCCCGCCGCTCACAGAGACGATGATCAGGGGCAGGCGCTCGGCAAGGCAGTACTCGATCAGGCGGGTGACCTTTTCCCCCACCACGCTCCCCATGGAACCCATGATAAAGACAGGATCGAGCGCGCCCAGGCCGACCGGGATGCCCTCCAGCCTGCCCCGGCCCACGACGACCGCCTCGACGAGGTTTGTCTCGCGCTGCGCCCGCTTGATCCTTTGCTGGTATTCCGGGAACGACAGGGGATCGACGGTGCGCAGATCGGCATAGAGTTCCGTGAAGGACTCGGGGTCCATCAACTGGGCGATGCGCTCGCGCGCCCCTACACGGAAATGGTGGTTGCATCTCGGGCAGAGAAAGAGGTTCTTGGCAAGCTCCTTGTGGTATATGATCTGGCCGCAGGCGGTGCATTTGACCCACAATCCGTCGGGGATCTCTTTTTTTTCCGAGGTCTCAACCGCGTTCTGGGCCGCTTGTGTCGGCTTGATCGTGACATACCTGGGCCTGGTCTTGAAGAGTTCTTTTAGGGGCATCTCCTCACCTCGTCTTTGCACCCGGTTAAAAAAAAGGAAGTCGGTTGCTCTCCACTTCCCAAAGGGTCATTTCGCCGCGGGGAGCATCGATTCCTGCTTTATGACCCAATCCGGGTACGCCTGGACGGCCCGGCGGGATGAATGCTCAGTTCGGCGCCTTCTGCAGGGCGGCGCTGACCAGTTCCTGCGCCTCCTCCACCTCGGCCTCGGAGACGAGCACCTCGTAATTGGCCTCGCTTTCAAACGGAACCTGATCCGCGTCGCCGCCGACATTGACGGGGCGTATCGCGGCCAGGACGCCGTCACGCTCCAGGAACCCCTTGATCTCCTCCGCTGCCGCGCGGCTGGGTGCGATATACACGACAGTCCACATGACCATTTCCTCCATGCGCCTACCATGCCCTGCCCCGACCCGTATTATCTATCCGGAATTTCGAAACCGAAAGCATTACCCGAAGCTTGCTGCGTCTTTGGCGCCGAGTACGACCAAAGGTTCGAGTACCTTTGCGCAGGCATGGCCGCCAAAGCCGCAGATACAAAAGGTGCTTTCAAGGTCCGGGATATAGCTTGTCCACTGGCCGGATCATTCCACGCGGCCGCTCGTCACCCGGCCGTGCTTGGTCAGGATATCCGCGCGGCCGCGGATTTTAATGGCCGAGGTGTGTTCCGTGAATTGGACGATCATGATCTCGCCTTGGTCAAGTTTCTCGGTGTGGTGAAACCGGGTCTCCTTGCCGCGGGTCAGGCCGATCAGGGTTACACCGTCATCCAGAGCCTTGACCACGATGTAATCCCCGGTCACCTCCGCCCTGACGAGATCCACCTCATCCACGCGCTCCACCTCCCAAGCTGCGACGAAAAGATCATACGTTCCCCCGGTGTAAAAGTCAAGTTTCCGAAGGCGTCCGCCAATGCTCGGGCCGCCCGTAAACGACCAGCAAATCACCGGCGCCGAGGATTTCCTGCCCCTTGGGAAAGTGCACGTAATTCCTGCCACCTTTGCCGACCGCCAGCACGAGCAGGCCATGGCGCCTCAGGTCCAGGGCAGCCAGCGAAACCCCGCACAACGGGCCGCCGGGCACGACCTGGCCCAAGAGGACCTGATACTCGTCGGGGAGTCTGAGCAGGACCTGCACCCCGGCGAGCCCGGGCAGAATAGCTCTTTCCCTGCCGAGGTAGGCCAGGCCCACCAGGCCCATGACGAGCAGAGCCGCCGCGCTGCATGTTTCCAGCCAGTTACCGACGAGCACCACTCTGAGCAGGGTCAAAAGCAGCAACAGGGAACCGATGCGGCCGACAATGACGAGCAACAATTCGCCGGCCGTCGGGCGATTGCTAAAGCCCGGCCATCGTCCCAGAAGAAGGCCCGCCAGGGTTACGAGCGGAGCAGGGCGTCCACCCCCGTATACCACGGACCCAACCAGGACCATGATCAACCAGGCCAGCACGAGGCCCACCAAAGCCACGCCGTACGCCCCCCAGTCCGGCCGCACCGGATCCGGGACACCCCGGCAGGACAAGCATTCGTGCGCGGGGCTCCGCCTGATGGATCAAGGGGAGTCACGGATCCAGGTACTCTATATGCGCCGTTGGAGAGGGCTATACCTCCGCGCTCCGCGCAGCGGGGCTCGGCGCCCGGGGGCTGTCCGGCGCGCCGCGACGGACCCTACGGGCCGGAGATGGGCAGGACGACATAGAAGGAGCTTCCTTTGCCCTCCTTGCTCTCGGCATAGAGATCCCCCCCGAGCCTTTCCACGATGAGGTGGCAGAAGGACAAGCCTATGCCCCAGTTAGCGCCCGCAGTCTTGCTGCTCTTGAATGGCTCGAAGATCCGCGGCATCTGATCCCGCGGGATGCCGACACCCTGATCGTGAAACCCGACGAGCACCCAATCGTTCTCCGTCCCGACCTCGAGGCGGAGGCACCCGCCTTGGGGCATGGCCTCAGCGGCGTTGACGAGGAGGTTGAAAAAGACCTCCTCGAGATGGGTGGCGTCGGCCATCACGGCGGGCGCGTCCTGTGAATAGTCGCGAACCACGCGCACGCCTTTCAGCCGGGGCATGGCGCGCTCCAGGGACCTTTCCAGCACGTCCGCGATCCGCAGCCTCTCGGGGTGCGTGGAGAAATCGGCGTTCATCAGCAGGTTCAACCGGTTCATCCGCTCGGCTAGATCGTCGCAGAGGGCCATGATGCGGGCCAGGTTTTTTTTCCAATCGCCGTACTCGTCCGCGGAGGCGGTTTCAGCCAGCGTGCGGATAACCTGCAACGAGTTCTTGACCGCGTGGGTGACGATCTGGCTCCCCAGTCCGGCCGTGTTGATGCTCTGAGCCAGGAGCGTCCGCTTGATCGCGGCATGGCGGCGCAGGTAACCGTACCGGGCCATACTGAAAAGGAGGAAGGCGAAGGCGGCGAGGATCGGCACCCAGTTGTAGCGCCAGAGGCCGTTTCTACCAACGGCCGGCAGGACGATGCTCGTCGTGAAGTGCATGGCGCTGGCCGGGACGATGGCCAGGCTGAGGAGGATATGCTGTCTCCTCGTGGTCCGGAGTCTGCTCCGGCCGTACGAAAGACACAGATTCAGGTAAGACCAGACGAAATACGCGCCCATCCACGGGATGTGGTATTTTAGCTGGTAGGACACGTCATTGGGGGCAAAGAGCGGATCGGTGACTACGATCGTTGCCAGAGCGGGTATGGCCAAAACATACAGGGCGATGCGCGAATCAGCCAGGCGGCGCCGGTATGGGAAGACCAGGGTGAAGACGAGTTGACAGTAAGGGATCAACGCCCTGCCCACACTGATGCCTCTCAAACCGAGCCGGTAGTTGTCGTGGATCAGGTCCGTCAGCACCAGGCCGATGATGTTGATGCTGGCCACGACGATGAGACTGGAAAACCATCTGGCCGCGGAAGGGCGAAGATGCACCCGTGTCAGCCACCAGCTGAACAGGGCCATGGCGCCGATGGATGCGGCCCAGAAAAAGTCCGTGACGAGCTCGTGTATGATTAGCATCACAGGATCGGCTCCAGCAGCCGCGCCCGCGGTACGGGGCGGCGATGCGGAGCGGATGGAGCGCCGGGCGGCGGCAGGGACGGATCGAGCGAAGGGATCGTTGCGTGCACGGTAAAAGCCCCCAAAACAAAGAAGGCGAGCTCCTCTGGTACGCTCACCTCTTCGACGGGGGCTTGCGGTATTCCTGCCGCGCCCGGGCGCGGGCGTTCAACGGCCCGCTTTTTGCGCCGCGGCCTGTTCGCCCTCGGCCAGGATCGCCTTGCGCGAAAGGTTTACGCGGCCCTGCTTGTCGATCTCGATGACCTTGACCATGATTTCGTCGCCGATGTTCACCACGTCCTCAACCCGGTTGACCCGTTCCCTGGCGAGCTGGGAGATATGCACCAAACCCTCCTTGCCCGGCAGGACCTCGACAAAAGCCCCGAAATTGAGGATACGCACGACCTTGCCAAGGTAGACCTCACCGACCTGGACATCCTTGGTCAGACGGCGGATGATCTCCACCGCGCGCTCGCCCGCCTCGCGGTCGACCGACGAGATGACGACCCTGCCGTCATCCTCGATATCAATGGTGGTGCCCGTCTCCTCGGTGATCTTGCGGATCATCTTGCCGCCCGGACCGATGACGTCGCGGATGCGATCCGGATCGATCTCGATGGTCAGCATCCGCGGGGCAAAGGGTGACAGGTCAGGCCTGGGCGCGGCAATCACCTCGGTCATGCGGTCCAGGATGTACAACCGACCTTTTCTGGCCTGCTCGAGGGCGCGTTCCAGTATTTCCTTGCCGATCCCCTTGATCTTGATGTCCATTTGGATGGCGGTCACACCGTCCCGCGTGCCGGCCACCTTGAAATCCATGTCGCCGAGGTGATCCTCCATGCCCTGGATATCGGTGAGGATGGCCACTTCGTCCTGGTACTTGACGAGCCCCATAGCCACGCCGGCCACGGGCTTCTTGATCGGCACCCCCGCGTCCATGAGGGCCAGGGCGCTCCCGCAGACGCTGGCCTGCGAGGTCGAGCCGTTCGATTCCAGAACCTCGGAGACGAGGCGGATCGTATATGGAAAGACTTCCTCGGTGGGGATGACCGGTAGGAGCGCCCGTTCGGCCAAAGCTCCGTGGCCGATCTCGCGGCGGCCTGGCCCGCGCATGGGGCGCACCTCGCCCACGCTGTACGCGGGAAAGTTGTAGTGGTGGATGTAGCGCTTGGTGTCCTCTTCCTCGAGGCCGTCGAGGATCTGGCTCTCGCTCACCGTGCCCAGGGTGGCCACGGTGAGCACCTGCGTCTGGCCGCGCGTAAAGAGCCCCGAACCGTGGGCGCGCGGCAGAATGCCGACCTCGCAGGTGATGGGCCTGATCTCATCCATTTTACGTCCGTCCGGGCGGATCTTGTGGATGGCGATCATCTTTCTGACCTCGTCCTTGATGACGCCGTCGAGGATATAATCGATCTCCTTCTCCCGTACCGCGTATTCCTCGCCCAGGGTTTCCGAGAAATGTGCGTGGGCCGCGTCCTTGACCGCGGCGATCGCCTCTTCGCGGCCGGCCTTGTCGTTGGTCTGGATCGCCTCGACCATCCTGGCCGTGGCCCAGGACCGCACGAGGCCCGCCAGTTCTTCCGGGATCTCGGGCGGCGTGAACTCCAGCTTGGGCCGGCCCACCTCGGACCTGATCTGATCGATGAACCTCACCAGACGCTTGATCTCTTCGTGGCCGAAAAGAATTCCGCCGAGGATATCGTTTTCGGGCACCTCGTCGGCGCCGGCCTCGACCATCATGATGGCCTCGCCCGTGCCCGCCACGATCACGTTCATCCTGCTCCGTTCGCTCTGGGCCAGGGTGGGGTTGATGACGTACTCCCCGTCCACGAGGCCCACGTGCACGCCGGCCACCGGGCCGGCGAACGGGATCTGGGAGATGTGCAGGGCGCAAGAAGCGCCGATCATGGCCGTCGTGTCGGGAGGATTGTCCTTGTCCACGGAGAGGACGGTGGCCACGACCTGGACGTCGCGGCGAAAGCACTCCGGAAAGAGAGGCCTGATGGGACGGTCGATGGAGCGCCCCGCCAGGATGGCCTTTTCCGAGGGCCTACCCTCGCGCTTGATGAAACGCGAACCGGGGATCTTGCCCACGGCATACAGCCGTTCCTCATAGTCGACCAAGAGAGGGAAAAAGTCGATTCCTTCGCGCGGTTTATCCGCCAAAACGGCGGTCGCCAGGACCACGGTATCGCCGTACCTCACCAGTACGGCGCCGTCCGCCTGCTTGGCGAGCATGCCCTGCTCGATGATTAGAGGACGACCACCCAGGATCGTCTCCCATTTCGGCAATTGTGTCACCCTCCTAGCGGAGCCCGGAATCCAGGACTTGCTGTACCGGAACTTTTTATTATACCCCCGGGGCAGAAAGAAAAGCGGGGATATACCCGCTTTGCTACTTACGGAGACCCAGACGCTCGACGATTGCGCGGTACCGCTCGATGTCCTTGGCCTGGAGGTAATTGAGCAATCCGCGGCGCTGGCCGACCATCTTGAGGAGTCCGCGTCTGGAATGATGGTCCCGGCGATGGATCTTGAGGTGCTCGGTCAGGTAGTTGATACGCTCCGTCAGGATGGCGATCTGGACCTCTGGAGAACCGGTATCGCCCTCGTGCAACTGGTACTTGTGGATGAGCTCCGATTTGGATTCGGGGGCTAGGGCCATGAAATCTCACCTCCTTTTGCGGTTGAGAAAACCGCCGGCCTAGCCGACCGCCGGAGGTCTCGGTCAGCCACGCCGGGGTTTGGCACGACTCTCATGCCGGTATGCCAGGACTATTCTACCATAGATCGCATGGCGTGTAAACCAAAAGCGCATCAGGGGGATGCGGTTTCGGGCACACCCCGCTCCAGCATGGCGCGGGCCTCGGCGATGTCGGTCTCGATCTGCGCCCGCAGTTCGCGGGGTGTCGCGAACCGCCGCTCCGGCCGGAGGAACGAAAGGAAAGCCGCCTCGATCGGGGTGGCGTACAGATCGCCCTGGTAGGAAAAGAGATGGACCTCCACGGCCGGTTCATGGCGTCCAAAGGTCGGTTTGACGCCCACGTTCGCCAGGCCGAAACGGGTTTCCGCCCCCAGCGCGATGCGCACGAGGTAGACGCCGAAACGCGGCCAGAGCACCCCGGGGGCGAAGGCGAGGTTGGCGGTGGGGTAGCCGAGCCGCCTGCCGCGCTGCGCCCCCGTTTGCACGATGCCCTTGATGGAGTATGCCCGGCCGAGATAAGCCCGCGCCCTTGCCACGTCGCCTGCGGCCAGCATCCACCTGATGGCTGTGCTGCTGACCACCGTGCCGCCGACGACGACCGGCGCGACACGGATCACCTCGAACCCGCTCTCCCGCCCCACCGCGGCCAGGGTCTCGCCGTCGCCTTTGCCGCGGGCGCCGAACCGGAAATCGTGGCCGATGACCACGGCGCGCGCCCCAAGCCCGCGCCCCAGCACGTCCCGGGCAAAGCCGGCTGGCTCGCTGTCGGCAAGATCGGCATCGAACTCCAGGAGCAGGCACGCGTCCACACCCAGTCCAGCCAGGCGATCCAGCCTGTCCTCGAGCGGCATGAGGAGCGGCGGCGCCTCGCCCGCGATCACGCCCGCCGGGTGCCTGGCGAACGTTATGACCAGAGAGAGCAGATCGCGGGCTTTTGCCTGTGCCTGCAACTCCTCGACGATACGCTGGTGCCCGAGGTGGACGCCGTCGAATGTGCCGATGGTGAGCACGGTTCCGCGGCCCGCCAGGTGCAGGGCCGCCTCGTCCAGACTACGAGAGATGTACAATAGGAACCTCCTTGGGCATTATAAAGCGGTACAACAGGATGCGGCTTCAGCTGCAGCCGCAGGCTATTTGCATACAAGCCACCGCTGGGAAAGCCGCGTACAATACACCCCTACTCCAAGGCAGCCGCGACCGCCGCCAGGAGTTCTGCGTTGGACCTCCTGCCGTGCATCCAACAAACATTATTATACTTCTAAGTGATAAACCCGTAAACCGTGAGGTGCACGTAACTTGAGAATGTCTGCGCGTTCTTCCCAACGATCTGCGCATGAACGGCGGCGAACGAAATTAGCCGTCCGGCTCTATGCGCGTGCTGGACCGCTTTGCGCGAGACGTATGGAACTAAAGCCCAAGTATCGAAAACCACGCCGACAAACATGAAGCAATAGCTTGCGCCAAGGACTGCGTTCCAACGGTTTGTCGCTTGAGCGGCGGGCTCCTTGCCGCCGTTGCGCTCCCATTCTTGCCTATTTGCGCCGTCCGCTCGAAGCGCTTGTTAGGCTGTAAACCTCCTATCCACCCAACGTCTCAGCCGGTCAGCGGCGGCTTTGCCGCCCGACTGCACCGGCTTGTTAGCGTTCACCCTAGCAACTAAAAGTGAAACACGGTCGTCGAGCTCTGATTTGGACCATCGGATGAGCTACTGCCGGTCACGCGAGACACATCTGCTGCACTGACAACGATCTTGCACATCAGCGGCGGCGCGCCCATATGCCGTCAGAGACCCCAGCCTACCACTCCGTCCGCTGAATGCGTTTGTTAGGCTTCTCGATCGCCAATCGCGACTCAAAGTGTCTTGCCAACCCATTGACGATCCCGCCTACGCGCCTCCGCAGCCTCTTAACCTCCGCAAGTGTGAGCACGTCTTCGGGCCTCTTGATGGTACCCGCGCTCCGGTCTTCAATCGGGTATGTAAACGCATTTCGAAGACTTGAGGCAACAACGGTCGCTGCCCGACGTTCCTGGCTTAACGCGATGCCTTTGCAGCGTCGATGAAGTGCTCTTCGTGACGAACCCTCGGGTCGACCGATAGCCCGTGGTGACTGTTCCCCGAGGTTTGTTGTACCAAAGGCTGGTTTTTACATCCGCCTTTATATTCATGACAAGACCTTGAACACCCGCTCCGGTCGCCAGAGCCCGCCGCGGCGCGCCAGGACGGCGAATGTCTCGCCCCGCGGATCGACCGCCCGCACGAGGTCCCGGCCGGGCGCGGCACCGGCGGCGAGCAT
>JBLNBS010000017.1:0-15525 GCA_050260175.1 Patescibacteria group bacterium
CGGCTGGGCTTTCTGCCGCCTGTGCCGCGCGGGTCGAACGGTTACCGGCTTTTTAACGAGGAACACCTCTTTTGCCTGCGCCTGGCCAGGACAGCCCTGGGCGGGGATTGGCCGGGCAGGGACATCCGCCGCTCCGCCGCTGCGTTGGCGCAGACGGCCGCCGCGGGGGACGGGGACGTAACCCTCGCCGCGGCCCGCCGGCACCTGGCCCTCATCCGGGACGAACTGGCGCGGGCCGAGGCCGCCGCGGCGGTGCTCGAGACCTGGCCGGCGGATAAAGAAGCGGACCCCGATTTCCGTCCGCTCCGCGTCAAGGAGGCCGCGGCTTTACTGGCCGTAAGCCCGGATATGCTGCGCAACTGGGAAAAAAACGGCCTGTTGGAGACGGCCCGCGACCCGGCGAACGGCTACCGCCTATACGGCCCGGTCGAGATTGCCCGCCTGCGCGTCATCCGCCTCCTGATCCAGGCCGGCTTCGGCGTCGCCGCGATCCTGCGGGCCTTTACGCACCTCGACGCCGGCCGGGCCGGGGATCCGCGCGCCGTCCTGGACACCCCGCCGCCGGAGGAGGACATCCACCACGCCACGGACCGCTGGCTGACGACCCTGGCGGACCAGGAGAGACGGGCCGGGGAGATCGTTGCCTTAATCGAACTCACCCCCGTCGCTTGCGCGTCCGCCCCCTCTCTTCCGCGGAAGAGAAGGGGCCGGGGGGTGGGTTCCGGCTTTTGAACCCTCCATTTGCACACCAAGGTTGTATCATCGGGATGTAGTAAAAAAGAAGGAGGGTTCAACGATGAAACCGCGTGTCATCCTGCACAACGCCGTCAGCCTGGACGGCCGCCTTGACCACATCAAAGTGGACCTGGGTCTCTACTACGGACTCGGCGCCCGTTTCGCGCCCGATGCCGTCCTGGTCGGGAGCGGGACCATCCTGGCCGCGCCGGACGAGATTCCGCCCGACGACGGCGCCGCGCCGGCTCCGGCGGCGCCCGGGGATGAGGACCTGCCGCTCCTCGTGGCCGCCGACGGGCGGGGGCGGATCAGGAACTGGCATTTCTGGCGCAAGCAGGAGTACTGGCGGGCCGCCGTCGCCCTCTGCCATGAGGGAACGCCCCGCGACTACCTGTCTTATCTCGAGGAAAAGCGGGTGGATTGCATCGTCACGGGCAGGGAACGGGTGGATCTGGGTGCGGCGCTTTACGAATTAAATGCTAGGTACGGCGTGCGCACCGTCCGCGTGGACAGCGGCGGCACGCTCAATGGCGCCCTGCTCCGCGGGGGGCTGGTGGACGAGGTCAGCCTGATCGTCACGCCCAGTCTGGTGGGCGGGGAATCGCCGCGGACGTTCTTCCGCGCGCCGGATTTGACGGGGTCCGGGGGAGCGATCCGGCTCGCGCTGACGCACCTGGAAAGGTTGGAGGGCGGCATGGTCTGGCTGCGGTATGACGTGGCCGGGTAAAGGCGCGCCGCTTCGCCTCAATCCAGAGTCAAAGGCCGTGCGCCCCGCCCAATATTACCGGGCTTGTGGACCGGCTCGAACAAAAGGGCCTGGTCCAACGCGTGCCCGATCCCGATGACCGCCGGGTGACCAGGGTAACGCTGACTGCGGCGGGTTGGCAGATTTCGAAGCCAGCGCGCGATCTGGCCCACAAGCACCTGGGGGTTCTCGAGGAAGCGCTATCTGACGCGGAGCTGGAGCTGTTGACCGGCCTGCTCGAAAAGATCTACCGCCGCCAGGCCGGCGAGGCGGCGGAAGCCACTTTGGCCGCGCTGCGAGAAGAGACGCATTGACAGGAGAGATGCCCATGCCGGATACGGCCGCGTTCGCCGCCACCACCTCCAACCTCACTTTCGCCAATTACTGGGACCATATCCTGGCCCGCTGGGGCGTGAGGCGCGGCGGACACCGGGTCGCGCCGGGGCTTTACGCCCTGGGCGATCCCGGCCCGGATTCACCCGTCTTCGTCACCGCCAATTACACCCTGAGTTTCGATGCGCTCCGCGCCGCCCTGCGCGGCCTGAAAGGCTGGATCCTGGTCCTGGACACCAAGGGGATCAATGTCTGGTGCGCGGCCGGCAAAGGAACCTTTGGCACGGACGAGTTGGTGGAGAGGATCGAGGCCGCGGGCCTTGCCGGGATCGTCCGCCACCGCGTCCTCATCCTGCCCCAGCTCGGCGCCCCCGGGGTGGCGGCGCACGAGGTCAGAGAGCGGACGGGATTCGCGATCGAGTACGGCCCGGTGCGCGCGGCTGATCTGCCGGCGTATCTCCGCGACCGCCGGGCGGCGCCCGCGATGCGCCTGGTTCGTTTCGGCCTCAGGGACCGGCTGGCGCTCATCCCCGTCGAATTCGTGCACGTCCTGCCCTTCATCCTGTTCGCGCTCGTCCTGCGCTTTTACGGCCTGGTCGCGGCCCTATTCGCCGGCACCGTGCTCTTTCCCGTCCTCCTGCCCTGGCTGCCGGGGCGCGCCTTCAGCGCCAAGGGTTTCTTCCTGGGCCTCGCCGCCGCCCTGCCTTTCGCGGCCGCCGCCTATCTCGGCGACCAGGCCGACCTCTTTTGGTGGCGGGCGGGCCGCGCGATCCAGACCGTGATGATCTGCGCCCCCATCGTGGCCTTCCTGGCCCTGAATTTCACCGGCTCGACGCCCTTCACCTCGCGGACGGGCGTGCGGCGCGAGATCTTCCGCTATATCCCGATCATGGCCTGGACCTTCGGCCTGGGCCTCATCTGGTGGTTGGCCCATACGGCGATCACGCTTTGGAGGAGATGATGTCGATGGCCGTCTATTGCGCGATCAACACCCTGGCCTATAACGTCGATCTCTGCGCCAACTGCGGCAGGTGCAGCCAAGTGTGCCCGCACGGCGTCTTTGCCGCCGGGGAGGAACGGGCGGCCCTGGCGCGGCCGGAGAGCTGCATGGAGTGCGGCGCCTGCGCCCTCAACTGTCCAGCCGGCGCCATCGAGGTGGAAAGCGGCGTGGGCTGCGCCACCGCGATGATCATCGCGGCCCTGAGGGGGAAGAAGGAGGCCACCTGCGGCTGCGACTCATGCTGCGGGGGATGAATTCTACAGCAGGGGTAATTGCACGCCAATGGTCGAGGGCGGCTTGAACCGGGTCGCGATGCCCTTTGCCCCCAGAGAGCGTTGAAGACTTCTTGCAGCTCCCGGTCATGCTCGCACGGGCACTCGTATTGCCCGCCGAATTTGGCGCGATAGCGCGCGCTGAGGCCGGGGAAGAGCCCGTCCAGGGCGCGGTAAAAGTGCTCGCGCTGCCCGTCGCGCATGGTCATGCCGAAGGCCGGGATGATGTACTTCCCGCCCCCCTCGGCCGTGCGCGCAACGATGCCAGCGATGTTGGCCTCGTTATCCTCGAGGAAGGGCAGGATGGGCATCATCGTCACGCCTGTGTTGGCGCCCGCCGCTGCGGCCAGCCGCCACTTTCAAGCCGATCACGGCGACGGAACCGGCTCGATATATACGCCGTCCGCCCTCGCCGCCCCGGTAGGCCAGCCGCGCGACGCCCATCTTGCTTCTCGATTCCCGCGGTCGAATCCGGTGGACAATCCCCGCCGTACCTGGTATGATCGGCCCATGACACTGACGGTCGAGACCATGCGCGCGAGGTTCTACGCCCGGGACGCCGCCTATGACGGCCGCTTCCTCGCGGGCGTGCTCACGACGGGCGTCTACTGCCTCCCCTCCTGCCGCGCCCGGCGGCCCAGGGAGGAAAACGTCCGCTTTTTCCGCACCCCCGCCGAGGCGGAGACGGCCGGCTTGCGCCCCTGCCGGCGTTGCCGGCCCGACGACTATTACCTTGGCCGCGACCCTGACCGCGAGGCTCTGGTGCGCCTGGCGGCGCGCGTCCGGGAGGCGCCCGACCTCTTTCCCGGGGTCGGCGCCGTGGCGCAAAACCTCGCGGCGGGCACAACCCGCCTGAACGAGCTGTTTTACCGCCACTACCACCGCTCCGCCGGGCGGTTCCTGGCCGAGGCGCGGGTGGACAAGGCCCGCCGCCTGCTGGTGGAGACGCGGGACACCGTGGCGGACGTCGCCGCCGCCTCCGGCTACGAAAGCCTCTCCAGCTTTAACGCGAATTTCCGCCGGCTCACCGGCCTGTGCCCGGGCGATTACCGTTCGCTTCCCGCGGGTCGATCCTTCACCCTGGCCTGCCCGGGCCGGTGGGCCGTGGATTCCTTGCGGCTACAGGGGCGCGATCCCGGGAGCCTCTGTGAACGCTTTACCGGGTCCAATTTGTCCAAGGGCGTGACGATAGGGGAAGAACCCGCCATGTTGGAGATGACCGCCCGGAACGATGCGGTGCATTGCCGGATCGCGGCGCCGGACCCTGCCCGGATAGACATGTTCGCGGTACATGCCGTTGCCCTGCGCCTCCTGGGTTTCTCCCCTGACCCGGCGCCCTTCGAGCGGGCGGCAAAGCGCGATGCCCGCCTGGGTCCGCTTGTCGGGCGGCGGCCCGGCCTCAGGATTCCCCAGACTGCCACGGCCTTTGAGGGCCTCACCTGGGCGATCGTCGGCCAGCAGATCAGCCTCCCCTTTGCCTTCGAGCTGCGCCGCAGGCTGGTGCGCCTGGCCGGGCGCCCGGCGGGAGGGGATCTATACGCCCATCCCGCGCCTGCCGACGTGGCGGCCCTCGACTACGCCGACCTCGTGCGCTTGCAGTTCTCACGGCGCAAGGCCGAATACCTCATCGACGCCGCGCGCGCTATTGCCGGCGGGGGCCTTGCGATCGAATCCCTGGGCGAAAAAACCGCGGACGCGCTCCTCGATACCCTGCGTGGCCTGCGTGGGATTGGCATCTGGTCTGCCAATTACCTGGGCATGCGCGCGTATGCCTTTGCGGACTGCGCGCCATTGGGCGACACCGGCCTGGCCGCCGGTTTGCAGAGGCTCTTCGGACTGGCGGAGCGGCCCGATGTGGGACAGGCGGAACGCCTGTTGGGTAATTTTAGGCCGTTCCGGAGCTTTGTGACCTTCCATCTCTGGCAGGACCTCGGAGGAGGAGCTTGAGGATGAAGCTGAAAACCCGGCCGCTGGTCATTGGAGCATACCTGACGGTCTGCGTGGTCTGGGGTTCGACCTACCTCGCCATCAGAGTGGGGGTCGGGGATCTGCCGCCCTTCCTCTTTGCGGGCGTCAGGCATCTCCTGGCCGGCCTCCTGCTCGCGGCGTTTTGCGCCGCCACCGGGCAGGCCTTCCCCCGCAAAGGCCGCGCCCTTTTCGATCACGCGCTGGTGGGGCTGCTCCTGCTCGCCGTGGCCAACGGCCTCGTCGTCTGGGCGGAGCAATGGGTCAATTCGAGCGTGGCCGCGCTCCTCGTGGCCACGGTCCCCCTCTTTGCCGCCTGGCTCGGGGCCCTGACGGGCGGCCGCCGCGTAGGACCCCTGGGCTGGTTGGGACTTTTGATCGGCCTGCTCGGCGTGGCTCTCCTGGCAGGCCCCGCCGCGCCCCAGGGGGGCCGGTGGCTCGCCGGCGCGGCGGTGCTCCTTTTGGCCTCGTTCTCCTGGGCGCTCGGGTCGGTCTACGCCCAGCGCCGCCGGGCGAACGGCGCCATCCTGCCGGGCATCTCGCTCCAGATGCTCGCGGCGGGGATAGCTCTGATCGCGGCCGGGCTCGCCCTCGGTCAGGCCGCCGGCGTCAGGCCCACCGCGTGCGGCCTGGCGGCCCTGGCCTACCTGGTCCTCATCGGATCACTACTGGGCTACTGTGCTTACGTCTACCTCCTGCGCAACATGCCGGCGGCTAGGGCGGCCACCTACGCTTATGTCAATCCCGCGGTCGCGGTCGTCCTGGGCTATCTCGTCCTGGGCGAGCCGATCACCGCGCGCATGCTCGCGGCACTCCCCCTCATCCTGGGCGGGGTACTCTTGGCGCAGCTCGGCGGCAGCGCCGGAAAAGGCAAGGGGGATGCCGCCGGGGCGGCCCCGTCCGCCGCCGGCCGGGCCGGGTAGGATCACCGCCCCCAACCGCCTTCCGGCGACGCTCCTCCGCCGATCGGCTCGAACTCTTACACGGGACCATATTCTACCGCCGCCGGGGCAGGCGCCGTGCTTGACGCCCACCGCGGGCTGTGCTACGATCACATCACAGTATTCCCACCGGGATTATATGATTTGAAAGAGGGACACCATGGACAAGCTTGCCGCTTTGCGTTCAATCCTGGCCGGCCTCCCGGGCGCGGTGGTCGCCTTTTCCGGCGGCGTGGACAGCACGCTCCTGGCTGTCCTGGCCCATCAGACCCTGGGGGCAAGAGCGCTCGCCGTGACCGCCGTCTCGGCCACCTATCCCGGGCATCAGCTCTTGGAAGCGCGCGGCATCGCGGCGCGTTACGGCTTGAGGCACACCATCATCCACACGGACGAGTGCGATCAACCGGCCTTTGCCGCCAACCCGCCGGATCGTTGCTATCACTGCAAGCGCGCCCTCTTTGACGCCCTGCGCCAATTGGCCCAGGCGGAAGGGCTCGGCGCCGTCCTGGATGGCGCGAACCTCGACGACCGGGGGGATCATCGCCCGGGCCACCGCGCCGCGCGCGAACTGGGCGTGCGCAGCCCCCTGCAGGAAGCCGGCCTGACCAAGGACGAGATCAGGCGGCTCTCGCGCGAGCTGGGTTTGCCGACCTGGGACAAACCCGCTTACGCCTGCCTGGCGTCGCGTATTCCGTACGGCCGGCCTATCACCCCGGAGGCCCTGGCGCGGATCGACGCCGGCGAGTCGCATCTCATGGGCCTGGGCCTGCGCGAGGTGCGCCTGCGCGACCATCATCCCGTGGCCCGGGTGGAGGTGGGCAGAGACGAACTCGAGACCGCGTGGAGCCTGCGCCGCGAGATCGCGGCCGGACTCCATGCCCTGGGTTATCCGTACGCGGCTCTGGACTTGGATGGATTCAGATCGGGCAGCATGAACGCGGTGCTTGCCCCCGGCGAACTCGAGACAGGGGAAGGGGTCTAGGTGTGAAGGCTCTGGCGTTGCTCTCCGGCGGACTCGACAGCACCCTGGCGATCAAGGTCCTGCTCGACCAGGGGATCGAGGTCGAGGCGATCAACTTCACAAGCCCTTTTTGCCTCTGCGGCGGGGCAAAGGGCGGCTGCCACGCGGCCGCCGCGGCCGCGGACAGGCTCGGGATCAGGCTGCACCGCGAGGCATGCGGGCAGGGTTACCTGGACACGATCGCCAGGCCCAGGTACGGGTATGGGCGGCGGATGAATCCCTGCCTGGACTGCCGGATCTACAAGCTCAACCGGGCCAAGGAAAGGATGGCGGATATCGGGGCCTCATTCCTCGTCACGGGCGAGGTCCTGGACCAGCGGCCCATGTCCCAGCGCCGTGACACCCTGGATATCTGCGAGCGGGACACAGGCCTCCGCGGCCTGATCCTCCGTCCGCTCTCCGCGCGGTTCCTGCGGCCGACCAAGCCGGAGCTGGAGGGCTGGGTGGACCGCGCGCGGCTCCTCTCCATACGGGGCCGCGGGCGCGGGCCCCAGATCGCCTTGGCGCGGAGCCTGGGCGTGACGGACTATCCCTGCCCCGGCGGGGGCTGCCTCCTGACCTACGCCGGCTTTGCCGCCAAGGTGCGGGATCTCCTGGATCGGGGCGAGCGCCTGACGCCATGGAGCGCGAATCTCCTGCGGATCGGCCGGCATTTGCGTCTGCCGGGCGGGATCAAGCTGGTGGTGGGGAGGAGGGAGGAGGAGAACGAGCGGCTGCTGTATCTTGCGGCAGCCGGGACCACCTTTTTGGAAAGCTCCTCCCACCCTGGACCCAGCGCCCTGGCATGCGGCCTGCTAGACGGCGGGAGCCTCCTCCTGGCCGCGGCCGTGGTGGCCCGCTACGCGGATCCAAGCCCGGGTGAGACCGCCTGCCTGGTTTCCTGGCGTTATCCCGAAAAAACGGGGGCGGGCGCGGTCACGGTCGCACCGCTGCCCGCCGCGCGGGTGGCCCAATGGCTCATCGGAAGCGAAGCGGCGGCCGGGCGGTCTATTCCACCTCAAAGAGCGTCGTGCTGAGGTAACGCTCGCCGGTGTCCGGCAGGATGACCACGATCGTGCGGCCCTTGTGCGCCGGCTTTTGCGCCGCGCAAAGCGCCGCGTGGGCCGCGGCCCCTGACGAGATGCCGGCCAGGATGCCCTCCTCGCGCGCCAGGCGCCGGGCCGCCGCGAACGCCTCGTCCGCGGTGACCGTGACGATCTCGTCCACCACCTTGCGATTCAGCACGCCGGGCACGAAGCCCGCGCCGATGCCCTGGATCTTGTGGGGGCCCGGACGGCCGCCGGAGAGCACCGGCGAGTCGGCGGGCTCGACGGCGATCGTCCAGATGGAGCGCTTGCGCTTTTTCAGCTCCTCGCCCAGGCCCGTGATGGTGCCGCCCGTACCGACTCCGGCCACGATCACGTCCACGCCGCCGCCGGTGTCCTCCCAGATCTCCTCCGCGGTCGTGCGCCGGTGCGCCTCCGGGTTGGCCGGATTCTCGAACTGTTGCGGCATAAAGGAGCCCGGCAGGCCGGCCGCCAGTTCCGCGGCCCGGCGCACCGCCCCCGTCATGCCCTCGGCCCCGGGGGTCAGGACCAGCTCCGCGCCGTAGGCCGAGAGGAGCCTGCGCCGCTCGATGCTCATCGTCTCCGGCATGGTCAGGATCAACCTGTAGCCCCTGGCCGCGGCAACCATGGCCAGGCCTACACCCGTATTGCCGCTGGTGGGCTCGATGATGACCGTCCCCGGCCGCAGGACGCCGGCCTTTTCCGCCGCCTCGATCATGGCCAGCCCGATGCGGTCCTTGACGCTGCCGCCGGGGTTAAAGTACTCCAGCTTGGCCACGATCTCAGCCCCCGCCCCGGCGCCGAACCTGCCAAGCCGTACCATGGGTGTGCTGCCCACCAGTTGGGTGATGTCCGCCGCGATCCCCGCCATCCCCGCTCCTCCTTCTGCCTAGTCATTCCCCGATATTCCTACCGTAATGCTAGGTATTATAGATAGATTATATCCGGAGAGCTTTCTTGAGTCAAGGCTGGAAACATCCACCCCGGCATTCATCGGGATGACGGATGAAACATGGTTCGAAACTCGCACCCCGGCCTCGTGGAGAGAAGGAAGCTATGGGCGCGGGGGTTCTCCAACGGCTTGAGCTTCAGCTTCGTATGTCAGCGCGTCGGTTGTATACCTTTGTTGGTCGGGTATGGGCACGCGGCATCCTCATCACTGGAAAGGAAGGCTCGGATACTCTTGATCAACTGAATGTAGTCGCCTTTCGTCATTATGCCACCTCGATTCGCGAATCCTATGCCATGGTTGTAGTATCGCCTTTCTTTTCCGCGGCCTTTCGCTTTTTCGCGGTTAGCGGCATGCGTCAAGGCGCTTCCGCTCCGGCCGCGCCCGGCAGGCTCTTCGCCTCGATGCCGCTCCGCCGCGCCAGATCCCTCAGGATCTCATCCTTGGTCACCAGGATGACTTGCCGTTCCAGCCCACGGAGCAGTTCCAGGGCATGGCCCAGGCGAGGCCGGTCGAAGGTGAGGAAGGAATCATCCAGGATGAGGGGGAGGGGGTCCGGCCCCTGGAGGGCCTCGGCCAGGGCCAGGCGCAAGGCCAGGTACATCTGGTCCGCCTTCCCGCTGCTGAGAATGCGGCCCGGCAGGGTTTCCCCTCCGCGGCGCGGCGCGACCTCCAGCAGGTTCGCTCCGCTGGTCACGGCCAATCCCTCGTAGCGGCCGCCGGTCAGGCGGGTGAAATGCTCGCCGGCGGCCCGTTCGATGCGCGGCACCAGGTTGCTCTAAACCTCGGCCACGGCTTCGCCCAAGACCTCGATGGCCAGTCGCACGGCTTCCGCGCGTTTCCTGTTTTCCACCAGGGCCGACTCGAGCAGGGTCAGGCCCGTCTCGATTTCCCAAGGATCCCGGCGCGCCATGCTCTTCTGATGCTGTTCGCAGGCGCTCCTGGCCGCGGTTGCCTCGTTTTCCAGCGCCGCCACATCCAGGGAAGCCAATTCCTGGCGGTACTTGGCGATGACCTCGGGTTCCAGGCCGGCAGCGGCTTCCGCCGCCGCCTTGAGTTCCGCGCCGGCGGCGGCCTCGGCCCGGGCCAAGGCCAGCCCCTTTTCCTCCCAAGCGGCCCGATCCTCGCCGCGCAGGAGCGAATCCAGGGCCGCCCGGGTTTCTGTCATCTTTTGCGAATACTCCCGGTGAGCGGCGGCCTTGGCCAGAAACTCCGCGCCGTCCCGCGCCCCCGCGGCGGCCAGGATGGCGGCCAGTTCCTCCTCGTCGGCCGCGGACAAGCCAACCGTTGACCGGGCTTAACGGTCCTCGTGCGCCCAATCGGACAGGCAATCATATTCCCCTTCGAAACAAGCATATAATGCATCGCTCGCTCGGACAACCAGACTGCGATCTTAGCGCTTCATTTGGAACCGCCGTTCGCGCGCGTGCATTCATCCACAAGGGGCGATACAATGGGCAGAACGAGCGTTGTCTTGGTGCTGACCAGCCTGCTCGCAGCGCTGATGTCATGCGGCGAAGCAGATATCCATACCTTGGTTATCCGCGATGACGGAGAGACTCGGAAACAAACTTCATACTTCGAGCGGGGCGAGTATCTCGGCTTGCGCATCCCCGCCATCGGCTTGGAAACACGGCTGAACTATGCCCCCTTGGTGGATGGCTCGATCGATCGAGGAGCCTTGAAATCCCATCCCGCATGGATCTGCCCCGAGGCCGGGCCGGGATTGTGCGAGATCGGCCGGTCGGGCGTGAGCCTCATCCTCGGGCATCGCCAATGGGGTATGCGGCCGCTGGTCTTTGCCCGCCTGGACGAGCTACGGCGCGGGGATACCTTGACCATCTTCGGCCGCGCCCTGTCCCTGTCCTATGAGGTTTTCGACCGGGCCGAGATCCACCCGGACAATATCTGGCGCGTGGTCGAGGGAGTCAGCGGCTTGGCCCTGCGCGAAGCACGTTCGGTCATTATTCTCGTGACCTGTGCGCCTTACGGGCAGAACCACCGGCGGCTCCTGGTCTTCGCCCATAAAAGAGGAGGTGGCTGAGATGAGTCTGCGTGTGGCGGCGGTGATTCCGGCTCATAACGAGGAGAGCACGATCGCGCAGGCAATCGCTGATATGCTTGCCCAATCATATCCAGTTGATCCCATCATCGTGGTCAACGACTGCTCCACCGACGGCACGGCCGCGATCCTCGCAGAGCTTCAAGCAAAGATTCCTCAGTTGGTGGTGCTTGATAATAACGAGCAGAACCTGCGGGCTGGCGCACTCAACCGTGGGCTGGATTATCTCCGGGACAAGCCCGTGGATCTGGTCGTGGCGGCGGATGCGGACAGCCGTTTCGACCGGGAACTGGCGGCGCAAGCGGTAAGCATGTTCGAACAGCACGATCGCTTGGGCGGGGTCTGCACGACCTCGGGCGTTTTGGACCCGGAAGAAACCGATTCCTCGCCGGGAAAGCGTCTTGCCGCCTGGTTTCTCTGGCGGCTGCAGAGGCTGGACGGAGTGAGCTTTGACGCTACGCGCACCGCCTCCTGGCGGAATGTGCAAATACTGCACGGATTATGCAGCGTTTTCCGCCTCGACGCCTTACTGGACGTTGGAGGATACTCTCCCGGTCACTTGCTTGAGGACTACGATCTGACGCTCAGGCTGAAAAAAGCCGGCTGGCGGACGATGTTCTGCCCGCATATGAAGGCCTGGACCAGGGTGCCGGCTACCTTCCGCTCATTTTTCCGCCAACGCGCCCGCTGGATGCGCGGAGGGGTCGACGTCCTGCTGGAACACGGCATCAACCGCCACACGCTCGAGGACTTTTTGCACCATCTTCTCTTCATCATCTTGTTTCTCGGGATCATCTCTCATATCGTGATATCCCTCTTCAATGGGGGATGGCGTCTCCGGTTAACCAGCCACCCCGCGCCATTGATCCTGGCCGGGGCAGGCTACGCCTGGTCTCTATATGAATTACGCTTCCTCGACCGGCCGCAGGCCGGTGATGTCCTGTTCTGCGCCAGTCTATTGCCAAGGCTGATCGTGGCCGCCACTCTGTCCTACCTGCAATTGACCGCTTACTGCCGGTCCCTCCTGCGCCGTCCACAGGCATGGTAAGTGTGGAAGGAGGTGGAAAAACATGTACAACCGCGCGTGCATCCTGCCGGCCACAGGCGGCGGCGCGTTTCTGGCCGGGTTCCTTTACCACCGGTTCACGAATGCCGTTGCCGGGATTCTGCTGGTGCTGCTCGTGCTGACGATCATCCGGACGCTCGCGGGAAAACGAAGGCTGCAGGCTCCGCCTTCTGGGTGGGGCGATTGAAGCGATACAGGGATACCTAGTAAAACAGACCCGCCGCGCTGACCGCCATCCGCCGGGTGATGCGGGAGGACGCTAAGAGCGAGTCGATCCCCTTGCTTATTTCGTAATTATACGATATACTCTATCGTAAAAATACGATATAAAGAAGAGGGGATGGCGCATGGACCCGGTCGCGATCTGCAATGCCCTGGGCAACAAGACCCGCTACCAGCTCGTTAAATCGCTGCGGGACAGGACCATCAACACCTGCTGCGGCAAGATCGAGTATTACGAGAACGGGGCCAGCGTCGGCGATGTGGTCAAACTCACCGGCCTGGCCCAGTCCACCGTCTCGCGCCACCTGGCCGTGCTCGAGCAGGCGGGGCTCCTGACCAAGGAAAAGCGCGAGCAGTGGAGCTGTTATTTCCTCAATACCGAGGCCGTGGAGAGGTTCCTGGCCGAGCTGGGGCGGGAATTGCGGCCATCGGGACCTTCCCTGAAAGACCTGGACGGACGGGGCTAGCCAGGAGAAGGTCTTTTTTTGGCGCCTTATATCGTAAAAATACGATACGGATTGGAGAGAGTAAGTATGTTCAACCTGCTTGCCTCGTTACCGGATCTACTGGTAAAAACCGCGACAGCGGTCGTGACGAGCCTCGCCCACAACTGGCTCCCGCTGGGCCTGGCGATCGCCACCGCCGCGATACTGCGCGCCCACATGGACGCGGGGAAAATCGGACAAGCACTGCTCCGCAGAGCCAAGGTCTCGATCCTGGCTAGCGTGGCCCTTGGCGCCTTCACGCCGTTTTGCGCCTGCGGCACCATGGCGGTCGTGATCGGCATGCACCAGCACGACCGTGGGGTATCGGCCCTCCAGATCGACCTCGAACCCGTCCAACCGCCAGATCCTGATCTCCCCGCCTCCCACCGAACTGCCGCAGACGTCGGCCTTCCGCTCCGGATTGCGGCCGTATAGCATCATGCAGGCCGAGTTGGGATGGACATCCCCCAGGTCGGCCGAGGCCAGGGAGTACTCCAGGCCGCTTTCGCCGGCCAGATCTTTGGCCCGCGGTATCCGTTCGTCGTCCAGGGCCAGGCCCATGATCCCGGATAGTATGGCCAGGTGCGTGCCGTGGCCGTGCCCGGTGGCGGCGAAGGAACCGTGGAGGCCGATCTCGGCCCGGCGCGGTTCGTCGCCCAGCACCAGGCGGGCGAAGTTCCCCAGCCGCACGGCTCCGGCCGTATGCGAACTGGAGGGGCCGATCATGACGGGGCCGATGATATCCAAGAGGCCCAAAGAGATTCCCTCCTATTAACGACGAACCAGCCTGCTTCCATAGTAGCCGGTAACTCAACGCAAAAACATTATGCGCTCGTAATCGGCCCGCCGGCGACCGCGTCACGGCAGCGCAAGCAATTGTCGTTACCGCAATGGGTCAGCCGCGGATTTTCCTTGACGGCCCGGGCTATCCGGTCGACGAAATCCCGGAAGGGAAAGATTCGCCACGGACTTCGCCCGACTGATGCACTTGTTTCGATCTCGCTTACGAACGCGGCCAGATTCTCGAACCCCTCCGAACAGCTCCCCACCTCAGTTTCCTGTATCCCATCCCCGGCAACCTTGGCCCAGGCGCGAAAGAGCCTTCGCCCCGCCAGCTGCTCGGCGAAATGGATCGCGGTCGCCCTGGTCAGACCGACCCCTGCCAGGACGATGAAAGCCCTGTCGCGCCCGTACATCTCGCGGAACGGCGCATAGACGTCCAGCGGCGCCTGGCCGCGGACGATCTGCCGCGCCAACGGCCCAACGGCGGCGAAGGAGTTGAATGGATGATTGCCGCGAACGCTGTCCTCCATCCGAAGGACAAAGGCCGGAACCGCTCCCATGCTCTCGTCGATCTGATCGCCGGCACCGGTATAGGGCGCTATTTGTGAAGATCCGGCCTCGGGCAACCGCGAATAATCGCAGCCGTTCCGCTCGGGCATCCGGCCCTCCGGCGGACGCACGATGGCGCCATAATAAAAAGTGGGCGCCACGACGGTGCAGCCCTCGTCCAGGAACGCCCCGACCACGGCCCCCGCCCCGCCTTCGACGCGGCCGAAGGATTTCAGGGAGGTATGCAGGCAGACGATCCCCCCGGACAGGCCCAGTCGGGCTACGGCTCCGCGAATCTCATCTTGTACGATTGTCATGAAAACCCCAACCTAACCCCCGGTTGTACTTCTACGGCAAGATTCAATCCGTCCCGGAATAATCCTGCCGCCGGCGGCGTCCTGTGGACCGCCCGGTGAGGCCCGCGGCCCGTTTTTCCCCCGCCGCAAAGGGATATCGTTGGTTGCGGAGAACAATCTATATCATTACCTCATATTATCCGGGAACGGAGGCCGGCCAATGCTGGAACTGCCGGAAGCCGTGGCGATCGCCGCGCAACTGCGCGAGACCGTCGTGGGAAAAAAGATCGGGAGCGTCATCGCCGCCCAATCGCCCCACAAGTTCGCCTGGTTCCACGGCGACCCCGCTCTCTATAACGGCCTGCTCGCGGGCAGGACGATCGCCGGCGCCGCCGGCTGCGGCGGCATGGTGGAGATCGAGGCGGACGGGGCGGTCATTGTCTTCGGAGAGGGCGTAAACATCCGCTACCACGGCCCGGGGGAAGAGCGTCCCGCCAAACATCAACTGCTGATCGAGTTCACGGACGGTTCGGCCCTCTGCGGTTCCGTGCAGATGTACGGCGGCTTGTGGTGCGCCAAGGATGGGGAGTTCGACAACCTCTATTACAAGGTGGCCAAGGAAAAACCGTCGCCGCTGGCCGCGGCTTTCGACCAGACTTACTTCGACAAGCTTTTCTCAGCGCCGGAAACGCGGAAATTGAGCGCCAAGGCCGCCTTGGCCACGGAGCAACGGATACCCGGGCTCGGCAACGGCGTCCTGCAGGACATTCTCTACATTGCCAAGATCCACCCCAAGCAAAAGCTGGCTTCCCTCCCGGACGGCCGGATGGACGCGCTCTTCCATGCGGTCAAAACCACGCTGGCCGAGATGGCAGCCCTTGGCGGCAGGGATACGGAGAAGGATCTCTTCGGACGTCCCGGCGGATACCAGACCAAGGCCGGCAAGAACACGGTGGACAAGCCCTGCCCGCTCTGCGGCGGCACGATCAGGAAGGAGAACTACCTGGGCGGCAGCATCTATTTCTGCGACGGGTGCCAAAGGCTTTGAGGATCGG
>JBLNBS010000018.1:0-8687 GCA_050260175.1 Patescibacteria group bacterium
AAGATTAAGGTCATCAATGAAGATGATCTAATAGACAAATAATCCGTGTAAATCCTGAAAATCATGTTAATCCTGTTAAATCGTTCCTAATCACGTAAAGCCATAATCTGCGTTCCGGTACCTTTTTCACACCGCTTCTTGAAGCGATGTGAAAAAGGTGTTTTCCGCTAACGGCGCCCTAAAGGACGCCGCTAATCTCACGAAGGGCCATGAATGGCCCTGAGACCGGATGGATCGGTCCTATCCATGGCACATCTTTTTTAGAGCGCCAGCACCTCCCGGAGGATCTCCAGCCCCTCCCGCAGCTCATCCTCGGCGATTGTGAGGGGCGGCACCAGGCGCAGGGTGGTTTCAGTGACCGCCTGCACGAGCAGTCCGCGTTCCAGGGCCGCCTGGGCGTAACGCGGGGCTGAACCGGCGGCCTCGAGGCCCAGGAGAAGCCCCAGGCCCCTGACCTCGCGTATGACGGGCAGCTTTTCACGCCAGGAAAGGATGGTCCGCTTGACCTCATCGCCCAAACGCTCCACCCGCGCGGGCAGGTTCTGGGCCACGAGCGCCTCGACGCACGCCAGCACGGCCCGGGCGGCAAGCGGGTTGCCGCCGAAGGTCGATTGGTGATCGCCCGGCGCAAAGGCCGCCGCCTCCTCACGAGCCAGGAGGGCGCCGACCGGCACGCCGCCGCCGATCCCCTTGGCCGCCGTCAGGACGTCGGGCTTGACGCCAAAGTGCTCCCAGGCAAAGTTCCGTCCGGTCCGCCCCATGCCGGTCTGGATCTCGTCGAAGATGAGGAGCAGCCCGCGCGAGGCCGCCAGCCGGCCCAGGCCGGCGACGAACTCAGGCGCGGCCGGATGCACGCCGCCCTCGCCCTGCACGGGCTCGATCAAGAGCGCGCATGTCTCCGGCGTGACGGCCCGCTCCCAAGCCGCAAGATCGTTGAACGGCGCGTGCCGAAAGCCCGGGAGCATCGGCGTGAAATCCCGCTGGTACTTGTCCTGGCCGGTGGCCGCCAGGGCGCCCATGGTGCGGCCGTGAAAAGAGCCCAGAGCCGCCACGATCTCGTGCCTGCCGCCGAGCTTTTCCCGGCCGTACTTGCGCGCGAGCTTGATGGCAGCCTCGACCGCCTCGGCGCCGCTGTTGCAAAAGAAGACCCGGTCGAGGCCTGAGAGGGCGGTGAGGCGCTCGGCGGCCAGGATCAGGGGCTCGGAGTAGTAGAGGTTGGAGACGTGCACCAGGGTGCCGGCCTGATCCGCCAGGGACTCCGCCAGGAAACGCGGCGCATGGCCGAAAGCGTTGACAGCCACCCCGCTGACGAAATCGAGATAACTCCGGCCGTCGGCGTCCCAGACCCGGGCACCCTCCCCTCTGACCAGGGCCAGCGGCAGGCGTTTACAGTTGCGCATGAGAACACGCTCGCCACGGGCGGCCAAATCCGCGTTAGTCAAGAAAATACCTCCACATTTTGCATCCTGTGAAACCGTTCTTACAAAACCACCATCGTGCCGATACCCCGGTCCGTAAAGATCTCCAGGAGGAGCGAATGCAGCTGGCGGCCGTCGATGATGTGCGTGCGGCCCACGCCCAGCGCGAGCGCGCGGGTACAGGCCTCGACCTTTGGGATCATGCCGCCGTCGATGTGGCCCTCCCGGATCATGGCCTCCGCTTTTGCCACCCCCAGGGAGGAGAGCAGGCTGCCCCGGTCGGGTGGGTTGCCCAGGATGCCCTCCACGTCCGTGAGCATGATCAGCTTATCCGCCCCGAGAGCCCCCGCGATCTCAGCCGCCACGGCGTCGGCGTTGACATTGTAACTCTCTCCGTTGCTCCCCACCGCCACGGGCGCGATGACCGGAATGAAACCCTGGTTGGCCAGGACCGTGAGGAGTTCCGGCTTGACGGCCTCGACCTGGCCCACGAATCCCAGGTCCACCTCGGCGCCTTTTTCGTCCGTCACGCGGTGCTTTTTGGCCGCGATCAGGCCGCCGTCCTTGCCCGAGAGGCCGACCGCCCTGCCGCCCAGGCTGTTGATCTCCGCCACGAGATCGTGGTTGATCTTGCCCACGAGGACCATCTGGACGACGGTCATGGTCTCCGCGTCGGTGACCCTCTGGCCCCGGACGAACTCGGTCCGCAGGCCCAGGCGATGCAGAAAGCCCGTGATCTCCGGTCCGCCGCCGTGCACGAGCAGGGGCCTGACGCCGATGTAGCGGAGGAGGATGATGTCGAGCAACACCGCCCGCCTGAGCTCGGCGTCGACCATCGCGTGCCCGCCGTATTTGATGACGAACGTCTTGCCGTAAAAAGTGCGGATATAGGGTAGAGCCTCGATGAGAACGTTGGCTTTCTCGGTGATGCTGTGCAAACCGTTACCTCCTCAGGTCTTCGCGGGTTTCTGGATTTGGATGGGTCCACCAATCGTCTCTCGGAATCTGGATCGGTATCGAAGCGCCCGCAGCTTTGCGATCGACCCCGATTCCGGCACCTATACCGAACCCGCCGGCCCCGCACGAGTCAAAGCCTCTACGATCTGTAACTCCCGTTGATCCTGACGTAATCATAGCTCAGATCGCAGGTCCTGACCGTGGCCCGGCCGTCCCCCGCGCCCAGGTCGATGCCGATCGCGATCTCGCGTCCGAGCAGATACTCCCTGGCCGCCGTCTCGTCGAACTCCACCCCGGCCCCGCGCGAGCAGACAGCCACCGGCCCCAGGCGGATGGAGATCCGCTCCGGCACGATGGGCACCCCCGCGTTGCCGACGGCGGAGAGTATCCGCCCCCAGTTGGCGTCCGCGCCAAAGAGAGCCGTTTTGACCAGGGAGGATGCGGCCACGCTCCGCCCTACGATGCGCGCCTCTTCGGACGAAGCGGCGCCTGTGACGAGGATCGTCACCTTTTTCGTGGCACCCTCGCCGTCGTGGGCGACCATGGCGGCCAAAGAACCGGCCACCTCGCACAGGCCCCCGCGGAATGCGTCGAACTCGCACGTGCCGGGCTGAATCTCATCCCCCCCGGCCAGGCCCGTCGCCAGGGCGAGCACCGTGTCGCAGGGCGACGTGTCCCCGTCGACGGTGATGGCATTGAACGAGCAGCCGACCACGTCACGCAGGGCCGTGTCCAGCGCCACGCTGCCGATGGGCGCGTCGGTGGTGAGGAAGGCGAGCAAGGTGGCCATGTTCGGGTGGATCATGCCCGCCCCCTTGGCCATGCCGCCGATCGTGGCCGTGCGTCCACCGCCCAGTTGCACGGCGAGGGCCGCTTCCTTTGGGTGGGTGTCCGTGGTCATGATGGCCCGCGCGGCCGCGCCGCCTCCCGCGCGCGAGAGCGAAGCCGCGGCCTGGTCCAGGCCGGCGGCGAGCGCCGCCAGATCCACGGGTCTGCCGATGACACCCGTGGAGGCCAGGAGCACCTCCGCTTCGGAGACGCCCAGGGTCCTGGCGGCCAATCCCGCCATGGCCGCGGCATCCTCGTCGCCGCGCGGCCCGAGGCATGCGTTGGCGCTGCCGCTGTTGGCCAGGATCGCCCGCACCCTCCCGCCCGTGCGCCTTTGCGTCCAGGCAAGCGAATGTCCCTTGATCCGGTTCTGCGTGAAAACCCCGGCGGACGCTGCGGGCACCGCGGCCGCGAGCAGGGCCAGGTCGGGCTCGCCGTTCTTCTTGAGCCCGCAGGCCACGCCGCTGGCCAGAAAACCGAGCGGGGCCGTGACGCCGCCCTCCAGCCATTCCATGCCGTCAACTCCTGAACTAAGAGTTTGTACGACTAACCTGATTTATGGCATTCGGAGCACAAACTCTGGTATCAAGTACCACACGGTACCACTGTATCTAGTGGTTCGTGGCATTACGCGCACAGGTTCCAAAAGGAATGTGTTAAGGATATACCGCCGTAGCGGTTAGCCCCGCCGTTTCGTCGAGGCCCAGCATGAGGTTCATGTTCTGTACGGCCTGGCCTGCGGCGCCCTTGCCCAGATTGTCGATGGCCGCCAGGGCCACGACTCTGCCCGTCCTCGGATCCACGCGGGCCGTCACCTGCGCGCGGTTGGTGCCCAGCACGGCCTTGGTCTCGGGGAGAGCGTCCTGGCCGAGCACGGCCACAAAGGGTTCGGCGCTATAGAATCGCGCCATGGCCGCCAGCACATCCGCCGTCTGGAGCCGCGGCACGGCCAGGTCGGCCACGGCTGTCACATGCAGGCCCCTGGCCATGGGCGCCAGGTGCGGCACAAAGCAGACCTCCCCCAGCCGCCCCCCGCTCAGGCGGCGCAAGCCCTGCTCGATCTCGGGGAGGTGCCGGTGGGCCGGCAGGCCGTAGGCGCGCACGTTGTCGGACGCCTCCGCCAACAGCCCTCCCTCGGCCGGCGAGCGGCCGGCTCCCGAAAGGCCGGACACGGCGCTGATGACCAGGCTCCTTGGCCCGATGAGGCCCTCGCGCGCCAGGGGCGCCAGAGCGAGCAGCACGGCCGTGGGGTAACAGCCCGGATTGCCTACGAGCCTGGCTCCCCGGATCTCGTCCCTAAAGAGCTCCGTCAGGCCGTAGGCGGCGCCCGCCGCCGCGCTGGGGCATGTGTGGGCGCGGCCGTACCACTGCTCGTAAATGCCCGTCTCCCCAAAGCGGAAATCGGGGCCGAGATCGATCACCCTCTTGCCCGCGGATAACAAACTCGGCGCCAGCGACAGCGCCTCCCCCTGCCCCATGGCCAGGAAAACGACCTCCGCCTCGCGCAGGGCCGCTTCCGGTTCGGCCGCGGCAAAGGCGAGATCCCCGATCTGCCTGAACTGGGGCCAGGCCGCGCCAAGCGGCTTGCCGGCGTGGCTCCTCGAACAGACGGCCGCAAGCTCCGCGGCGGGATGGGCCTGAATCAGGCGGAGAAGTTCGCCGCCCACATAGCCCGCGCCGCCGACGATGCCGACCTTGATCCCGGACATGGCCCCAACCTCGCTAGGAACAGAATGAACATACCAAGTCTCTAGATAATTATACGGTATAGCGCAAAAAAAAACAAGGGCCGGATCATCCCGCGTTCGCGTAACGTTCGAGCAGGCGCAGGACATCCATACGGGAAAAAGGCTTGATTAAAAAATCGTCCGCTCCCGCCCTGATGGCGGCGCAGACTTCCTGCCTGCGCCCGCTGGTCGTGCAGACGACGATGGGCAGGGCGCTATTGCCCAGACGCAAATCGCGCATGAGGGCATCGGGATCCGTGTCCTTCATGACCAGATCCTTGATGACCAGGTCCGGCCGCTGTTCGGCGCACAGGGAAAGCGCCTCGGCCGCCGTGGCCGCCAGATAAGCCACATGGCCGAGATCGTGCAGATAATCGCCGAGTATAGCCCTGATCAGTGGGGAATCATCGATCACCAGCACCTTGGCCATGGCGTTCCTCCCCACGAGCTATGCCCGATGCTCCTTCCTTATTCGCCGGCCGGTATGTTTTTCCTCCCATTCATGTGACAACCCTGGCTCTCTTTGTAAATAGCGGCCCCCGGTTCCAGCCGCAAATCGCGGGCCGCTCATGCGCAGTTGCATCGGTCAAGTTAGTTTTGTCCTGTTTGTCCCCTTGATGTCTCTTTCGTTTCATATCGGTACAACCTATTCCCTCCCAATGGCTATATCGTATACTGTCCAAAGCAATAGTCGGCGCTCATGGCGGTGGCCTATTTTTGATCTTGCCTTCGTCAATGATTTCTGCTATAGTAAATTAATAGAAAGGAGGTTGAACGGGAAATTGCCCAGAGCTTATCGGACGGAAAGGACGAAGTGGGACGCTGTGATGACAGACGCGAAGAAGACATATTTCCTGGACCTGTTGGCGCGTTACATCAAAGACGGCGTCTTGGACACCAGGACCCTACGCAAGACAAATCCCAAACTTTACGAGGAATTCAGGCTGGCGTTCAAGGGCATCAGGGTGGGATGCCAGATTCTCGGCATTCACCCCTCCGCCGCGGCTCTAAGGGCCAAAGTTGGTCCGGTTCGCAAGCAGATCAGGACCCTTGCCCTGGCCTACATAGAAGAGCACGGCCTGGAAGAAGCGGCCAAGAAACTTGGTGTCGGTCCCGATTCCATCAAGAAGGTGCACGAGAACCTTCTAGCGCCACAGGCGATTCGCGGCCGCAAAAAGCGGGCGGACGCCGGCAGGGCTCGGAAAAAATAGGCGGTTTGGAGGGAAAGCCCCTCTGGGGCTTTCCTTGTTTTTTCCCCTTGCAGGACTGGGCGTTTGCGTACGGAATCAAAAAAATAAACACCGTGGAAAGGAGGGTTGCAGATGCACAAAAGAATCGTGCCGACAATCGTCCTGGCGTGCATGATCCTCGCGGTCCTACCGATTCATGCCTGTTTTTATCCAAAGCCGGAGATCCTCATGATCGATCCTGCCCGGGCCACGAACGACGGCCCCGTCGAGTTGAGCATCATCGGCCGCGATTTCATCAAGGGCGCCCGGGTCGTCCTCTCCGCGCCGGGACGGGAGATATCGCCGAGCAGGATCACGTTCGTCTCCAAGACGCAGATCGACTGCACCTTTGACCTCAAGGGCCAGGCGGTCGGCAGTCTGGACGTGACCGTCGTGAACCGGAGCGCAAAGCGAACGGCCGTCTTTGCGGGCGCTTTCACCATCGAGTATCCTGCCCCCGTGCTGACGGGCATCGAGCCCGGCCAGTCGGACGCGGGCGCCAAGGTCGCCCTGGCCGTCAGGGGCGACAAATTCCGCAGCGGTTTCAAGATCGAGCTCGCGGCCAAGGGCATGACGGCGCTGACGGTCACGGACACGGTCTGCACCAGCGCCACCCAGGGCAGTTGCGAGCTGGATCTGGCCTCGGTCGAACCCGGCAAGTACGATCTGATCCTCACCAACGACGACGGCAAGAGCGCCGTGCTGACCGAGGCTTTCGTCGTCAACGCCCTGCCCGAGGTCAAGACCTCCGTGCCAGGGGACAACTCGGACGCCGAGTCCCCCGAGATGGGATCGGCCTCCATCGCCAGCGCGTCGACCAGGGTGCCGGGCGTCAAGCCGGACTCCGACCTCACCATGGAAAAGGCCCTGGGATCGATCTTCTTTGACTATGACCGCGCCGTCATCCGCGGCGATCAATCCGTCATCCTGCGCCAGGCGGTCGAGGAGATCAAGGCCCGTCCCGATCTGTACGTCGTCCTCGGCGGTAACGCCGACCAACGCGGCCCGGCCGGATACAATCTCTGGCTCTCGCAAAAGCGCGCCGAGACGGTCAAGGCGTTCCTCATCCGCATGGGAATCGACGCCTCGCATATCATCGTCTACGCCTACGGCGAGGAATTCCCGGTCAAAACGGATAACACCAGCGCGGCCTGGGCATTCAACCGCAGGGTGGACATCTCCCTCTGGAACGGTATTCCCACGAGGGAACAAGCCAATCCCGGCGCCACGCCGCCTTGATCCCCATGGTTCGCAAGGCGGCAACCCAGGGAACCCAGGCGCCTACGGGTTCCCGGACGACAAAGAGAGAAATCGATGGACTTGGATAACTTATAGAGAACGGAAGGGAGCCTCCAGCCTACAGGCTCCCTTCTCATATCACTGGAGGGATATTCCTTGCCCCGCGATTCATACTAGAATCAATCTTCGAGACCAGGGCGCGCGTTGGTCATGGTCCATAACCAATACCAGCGCACCGCATCGTCCTTCGCCTCGAGCGCGGCCCCCCCCTGAGCTTCCGGCGCCGTTCCCCTTGCCACCCTTGCGCCGGGATGGTATAATGGTTTGCAGATGTTTACACCGCCCAGTGCCGAAGTGGCGGAATTGGCAGACGCAGTAGACTCAAAATCTACCGCCCTCAAAAGCGTGCCGGTTCGAGTCCGGCCTTCGGCACCAATACGCAGCTAAAGTGGCATTTGGCCACATGGGGAGCATCCAGAATATGGATGCTTCTTCGTTTCTTACGTGGTATACTCCTCGAAATCATGCGCGGTTGATTGAGTGGCGGCTATATCTGGCTTACGTGCCTGGCTCCGTCGGCCTTGATTGGCTTGGCGAGACCTTTGCACCCATGTGGTGTGAAGGTTTCTTTATTTTTGGCGGTTAGTAGGACAAGGAGGAAAGTCGTATGAGTGCTTTCTGGTTGTCGATGGCGTTATTATTCCTCGCGGAATTGGGGGACAAAACCCAGTTGGTCGCCCTCTCTTTCGCCACGCGCATCAAGGCTTGGGTGGTATGTGCCGGGATCTTCGTCTCCACGCTCCTGGTAATTTTGTTTTCCGCCTTTATCGGCGACACGGCCGGCGCTTTATTACCGACAAACTGGATCAAGTTCGCCGCCGGATTGGCTTTTATCGGCTTCGGCCTCTGGACGCTATGGGGAGATCAAGCCGACGGCGAAGAGACCGGGCTCAACCGGATCAAATCCCCGTTCTGGCTGGTCTTCTTCACCATCTTCCTGGCGGAACTTGGAGACAAGACCATGCTGAGCACAGTGACCCTGGCGGCCACCAATCCTTTTATTCCGGTCTGGTTGGGTTCGACATTGGGCATGGTGATAGCCGACGGCCTGGCCATTTTGGTCGGCAAGGTGCTCGGCGCCAAACTGCCGGAACAAGTTGTTAAGATCGCCGCCGCCGTCATCTTCTTCGGTTTCGGGATCTTGAGTATGATCCAGGGCGGCGCCTCATTGCCCTCCTTTGTTTGGGGGCCGGCAATCCTCATCATCGCGGCCTTGTGCCTTCTTTTCC
>JBLNBS010000019.1:0-8214 GCA_050260175.1 Patescibacteria group bacterium
GAGACATCCGTGTCCGTCGCGGGCTTCAAGCCCATCCTGGGCTGACCTGACAGGGCTCGGATAGGCTTCGAAGCACCGCCGAACCCGTACAGGACGTACGGGTTTGAGAATGGTTTTCCTATGTAGCCCAGGGTTTTAACCCTGGGATCGCGGTGGTGAGGTTTTTCACACCGCTCTTAAACCCGGGGCCGATCACCGCCCGTTGCCGGCAAGGGATTCCGGGTCCAGAACCTCGCCCGCGACCGTCCTGTCTCTGCCGCTTTCCTTGGCGGCGCGGAGCGCTATCTCGGCGCTGGACAGGAGTTGCTCGGCGATCGCGGCCTGCGGTTCCCCGGCACGGCGTCCCTGGAAAGGCGGCGCGGCGCTCATGGAAGCCACGCCCAGGCTGCAGGTGAGGCGCAGGTCGCCGGGGAACGCGTGCCGGCCGATCTCCGCCCGCAGGCGTTCCGCCAGGACCATGGCACCTTCCATCCCGGTCTGGGGCAGGATCAAGAGGATCTCCTGCCCGCCGTATCTGCAGGCGATATCGTAGTCGCGGGCCGCGCCCCGCACGACGCGCGCCGCCTCGCGCATGACCTCGTCGCCGAGCTTGATTCCGCGCGCCCTGTTGACCTCCGTAAACCGGTCCAGATCGAGGAGGCAGATCGAGAGGACCTGCCCGTATCGCAGAGCCTTTTTGATCTCCTCCCTGAACCGCTGCTGCATGTGCCTACGGTTGACGAGGCCCGTCAGGCGGTCCACGGTCGCTTGATGATAGAGCCGCGCCAGGCTCAGATAGAGCTGGGCGTTTTCCTGGGCGGCGGCCGCGTTGGCCTGTGAAATCCGGAGTGTTTCGAGGGTGGCGGCCGCCTCGTCCGCGACGCGCGTCAGGGTGGGCTCGAGCCATCTGCCAAAAGATCCGCTCCGGCGCAGGAGGAGGACGAAACCCACGGCGCGTTGCTCCACGGGCAGGGGGAGGGCCATGGCCGATTGGTAACCGAGGCTGGTGAAGGAGCCGGCGCCGGACACGACGCCGACCGCGGCACGTGACGCCAAGGATTCCAGGAGCTTGTGCCAGCCGGGATCTCCGGCCACCGCGCCCAGTTCCTCCTGGCTCAAGCCATGATAGGTCTTGAGCTTGAGCGAGCCCGTGCTCTCCTCCCGCCAGTACAGGAGGCCGCCGTCGGACCTGGAAATCGAGACCAGCTGAGCCAGGAAACGACGCACGGCCTCGACGGGGTCCCGCTCCGCGTGTAGGCCTTGGCGGAGCGCGGCAAGGAAACGATCCCGGCGCCGGATGGTAAAAAGCCACAGGTAGGTCAGGAACAGCCAGATCGCAAGCAGAGCCGAGATCCCGGAGAGGAGCCAGACTGTCACGGCGGTCCCCCCGATCACGCAACACTTTACCACGAAACACACGAAATGCACGAAAACCGGATAAAAGATCCTTGTTTCGTGTCTTTTCATGTATTTCGTTGTTCGCCACGTCCGGTATTCCACATGGAGCGGGTTGCTAGGAGCCTCCCCCGCCCGCCTACGCGTTCACCCCGGCCTCGGCCAGGAGCATCTCGCCGACCCGGTTGATATCGCCCGCGCCCATGGTCAGCACGAGATCGCCGGGTTTGACGGATTTCGCGAGGTGTTCCACGATCTCGGCGAATGAAGGCAGATAGACCGCTTCCTGGCCGAGCTGATCCAGTCGCTGCTGCAGATCCCGCGCGTGGATCTCGCCTTTGTCCACCTCGCGCGCGGCATAGATATCGGCCAGGACGACCCGATCGGCCAGAGCCAGAGCGGCGGCGAAATCGTTGAGGAGGGTCTTGGTCCGGCTGAAGGTATGCGGCTGGAAGACACACCAGATCCGGTTGTGCGGGCAGTTGCGCGCCGCGGACAACGTGGCGCGGACCTCGGTGGGATGATGGGCGTAGTCGTCGATGACCATGGCCTCGTTGTACCGGCCCCTATACTCGAACCGCCTCCTGGTGCCGTGGTACTTGCCGAGCACGGCGGCTGCCGCCTCGGGCTCAACCCCCACCGCGCCCACGGTCGCCATGGCGGCCAGGGCGTTCTGCACGTTGTGCGTGCCGGGGATGCACAACTGCACCCGGGGCATGACCCGGCCGTAGATCACCGGGGTAAAGGCGGCCAAACCGTTGCGGTCGAACTCAATCCCCGTCGCCTGGTAGTCGGCGCGTGCGTCGACGCCGAAACTGATCACCCGCGCCCGGCTGCCGGCCACGGCCTCGGCCACGTTGGGCAACTCGGTCCGGGCCACCACGCTCCCCTCAGGCGGCACGAGCTCGGCAAAGCGCGAAAAAGCGCCCTTCAAATGGGCGAGATCGCGGAAGAAATCGGGGTGATCCGGCTCGATGTTGAGGATCGCGGCCACGGTCGGCTCGAGCCGCAGGAAGCTCTCGACGTACTCGTCGGCCTCGGTTAGGAAAACGGCGTCGCCGCCGATGCGGTAATTGCCCCCGATCTGGTCGAGCACGCCGCCGATGAAGATCGTGGGGTCCAGCCCGCTCTCGGTGAGGATCAGGCCGATCATGCCCGTGGTCGTCGTCTTGCCGTGGGTCCCGGAGACGCCGATGCGGGTGGGGAACGTGGCCGCCACCTCGCCCAGGAGGACGGCGCGTTCCACGACGGGGAGATTCATGGCCCTGGCCGCCGCCATCTCGGGCTGATCGCGGGGGATGGCCGCGGTATAGACCGCGATGTCGACATCCTCCAGATGGGACGGATCGTGGCCGATGGCTACCGGTATGCCCTGGGCGGCCAGGGCCTCGGTGAGCGCGGAGGCCCGCCGGTCGCAGCCGCTGACCTTGTGGCCCTTGGCGGCAAAGTACTCAGCCAAGCCGCTCATGCTGATGCCGCCGATGCCGATAAAGTGGATTCTATAGCTGACGCCGGGCGTGAACAACCCGCGCATGCAAGTCACTGCCGGACTGACCCCCGTTTACATACGGCGCGTGGATGGGATGCCGCGAATCACAATGATTATAGCACGGGCATGCGCTTTGTTACAAGGAGAACCCTTTCTTTACAGGTTCGAGGCCCAATGGTAAGATGGAACAAAACCGCGCCTTGGAGTGAACGGCCATTGGCAAAAAAAGCCGCCTTGCTGGGCCTCGGGATCGAAAACCTGGCCCTGGCCAAGCACCTGCTTGACACGGGGACCGAGATCACGATCTGCGATCGCCGCACCGCCGATGAACTGGGCGAGCGGCTGGCCGCCTTCCGCCGGGCCGGCGTGGAGCTGCAATTGGGCCCGGGTTACCTCGACTCCCTGCACCGCTTCGACACGGTCTTCCGCAGCCCGGGACTGCCCCTTTTCGAACCGGCGCTCGAGGCGGCCCGCGCGGCCGGGGTCGAGATCACGAGCGCCATCAGGCTGTTTTTCGACCTCTGCCCGGTGCCGATCGTGGGCGTGACCGGCAGCAAGGGCAAGGGCACCACCGCCAGCCTTATCTTTCACATCCTGCAGCATGAGAACCAGGAAAGAGCGGGGCGCGTCTGGCTGGGCGGGAATATCGGCGTGGCTCCCTTCAATTTCCTCGAGCAGATCGGCCCGGATGACCTGGTCGTCCTGGAGCTCTCCAGCTTTCAGCTGGAGGACGCCCACAAGAGCCCGAAAATCGCCGTAATCACCAATATCTTCCCAGAACACCTGAAATCCAGCGATCCCAACAACCCCAACTACCATCGCTCCATGGCCGGCTACGTGGCGGCCAAGGCCAACATCCTGCGCCATGCCCCCCCCGGCGCCGCCACTGCCGTCCTCAACGCGGACAACGACGCCTGCCGCGCCCTCGCGGCGGAAGCGCGGGGGGAAACGCTCTGGTTCAGCCTCGGCGAAGTGCCGGAAGGGGCGTTCGTAGCGGATCGGGGCCGCGGCCGCCGCGTTTACCTGCGCCGCCACGGTGTCGAGACCGACGTCTGCGGCGCGGACGAGGTGCAGATCCGGGGCGAGCACAACCTCCAGAACGTCTGCGCCGCCCTGGCCGCCGCCTCGGCCGCCGGCGCGGGCGCCGAGGCCATGCGCGAGGCGGTCACGGCCTTCAAGGGGCTGGAGCACCGGCTGGAGTTCGTGCGCGAAGCGGACGGGATCAAGTACTACGACGACTCCTTTGCCACCACCCCCGAGGCCAGCGCCGTGGCCCTGCGGGCCTTTGGGGAGCCCGTGGTGCTCATCGCGGGCGGCGCGGACAAGGGCTCGGACTACCGCCCCTACGCCGAGGCGATCCTCGAGGGCCGGGTCAGGGCCGTCATCCTCATCGGCGCCATGGCCGGCAGGATCCGCGGCACGATCGAGGCCCTGGCCCAGGAGATGAAAAAGCCCCCACCGCGCCTCGTCGAGGGGCCCGATACCATGCCCGCCATCGTGGCCGCCGCCAGAGATCTGGCCAGAGCGGGCGACGTGGTGCTACTCTCGACGGCCTGCGCCAGCTTTGGCCTGTTCAAGAACTACAAGGAACGGGGGGACCTCTTCAAGCAGGCGGTTAGGGAGATGGCGGAGAGGCCCTAATCGGTGTATCTTTTTTACGGTTCCGACAGGGGCGCACGGCCGTGCACTCCTCCGGACGATATCAGGTTTATGGTTGCCTCTACTTGCTTTGCCACTTGGCGAGGATCTCACCGACCTCGTCCGCGACCTCCCACCGCGCGGCCTGCCTGTCGTATCCCTCCAGCAAGAGCGCATCGTAGCGCGTCTCCGCGTGCCGGACATGGGCGGCGACCGCCAGCCGGACGGCTTCCTCGTCCAACCGCTTCGCCTCGGCCGAGCGCCCCACTCTCCCGCTGTACTTCAGACAGGCATGCTCGGCGATCTGCTTCTCTCTCCCCCTGGGACAGGATGGGAACATCTCCCTGATCCGCGCCGCGAACTGCTCGATATATTGCCGGTCCAGCCCGGCTCGTTTTATCTCTTCGCGCTCTCTCCGCCTCGCCCTGGCTTCGGCGTCCGCCAGGCATTCCTCCTCGGCTTGGGCCAGCGCCTCCTCCTCCACGAGCAGGCCTTGCCGCTCGTATCGTTTCCGCGCGCGGCTCCATTTGAGCACCACGGCCGAGAGCCCGGACCGTTTCTGCGCGCGCCTGGTCAGGGCCGCGTCGCCCGCGGGGAGATAGGCGAGATGATCCAGATCGGCACATGACAGGCAGAGCGCCCCCTTTTCCCCGGCCAACACGATCCAGGCGTGGCGGCCCAGCTCCTGCCCGCATTCGCCGCATATCGCTTCCCGTGACGAGATAAAGACCTTTGGCGCCCCGGCGTCCATATGGCGTCACTCCCACTACAGCGGTGGTAAGCTCCGGTGTCCGCACGACGCAACCATCGCTGAGTAATGTATCATCCCCGAGGTTCTCCCGTTCTGCGAACGATGAGGGACTCCGTGTGGTCCGCCGGTCTTTGCCTTAGATCGTCCACCAATCCCCTTTTCGTTTCGTATAGGATTCGGTAAATCCTGCCGCGCTCCTTGCGCGACGCGACAAGGGAACGGAAGGCGGCGTCACGCGCACGAAGTGCCGGCGTTCGGATCTGTAAGAGTACCTACCGCGGAGAAACCGTTCGGGCCTGCAACAATCGGCCGGGGCCTGCGTTCAGGTATGAGTACGACCCGTCCTACCGGCCGGGTCCATCTCCGAAAGCCATGAATCGGGTTAGTCGCACAAACTCCTGGTTACCGGGCGTCGTTTTGCCATTCAGCCCGGCGCGGGCATGGAAAGGCGGTAATGACCGGCATGATCGAAGCGCGATCCCTCGTCAAGCATTTCGAAGCCGTGGAAGCGCTGCGCGGCGTCTCCTTCTCCTGCCGGGAGGGGGAGGTCTTCGGCCTGCTCGGCCCCAACGGGGCGGGCAAGACGACCTGCCTGCGCGTGCTCTCCACAGTGCTCTCACCCACGCGCGGCACGGCTTCCCTGGCCGGGCTCGATCTGGTCCGGGACGCGGAGCGCGTGCGGCGGATCATCGGCGTCCTGCCGGCCAACGCCGGTCTGTACGGGCGGCTCACGGCCAGGGAAAACCTGCGTTATTTCGGCCGGCTCCACGACATGGAAGCCAAGCGGCTCGAGGCCAGGATCGACGAGCTCCTGCACCGCCTGGAACTGGGCGAGGCCATCGACCGCCGTACCGACTCCTTTTCCTCGGGCATGCGGCAAAAAGTGGCCCTGGCCAGGGCCATCCTGCACGATCCTCCCATGATCTTCCTGGACGAACCCACGGAGGGCCTGGATGTCCCGACCGCGCGCACGGTCTACGAAATGGTCGAGGAACTCCGGGCGGCCGGCAAGTGCCTGATCTTTTCCACGCATCGCATGGAGGAGGCCGAGCGGCTCTGCACGCGCATCGGCATCATCGCCAGAGGCGAGATGCGCGCCATGGGCACCCTGGCCGAACTCAGGCGGGAGGCGGGCACGGACGACCTCGAGGAAGCCTTTTTACGACTGGTGGGTGACAAGAGATGAACTGGCGGCACGTCAAGACGGTCTGGTACAAGGAGATCCTGGACACCGTGCGCGACCGGCGTACGCTCATGGCAGGCATCCTCGCACCGATCATCCTCATGCCCCTGCTCTCCCTGGGCGGCCAGGCCCTGGTCCAATCCCAGCAGAACAAGGCGGTCGAGGAAAAGACGCCGATCGCGATCCACGGCGCCACCGAGGCGCCCGCCCTGATGGACCGGATCCGGCGCGCGGGCGTCTTTGAGATCAAGGACGTGCCCGAGCCCGGCGCGGCCAAGGCCCTCAAGGACGGCGACATCTCGCTCCTCGTGCGCATTCCCGGCGGCTTTGAGCAAAAGGCCATGGCGGGCCGCACCCCGGCGGAGCTCGTCGTGGAATTCGAGGCCAAGAAACTCACGTCCAGCGTAGCCCTGGACAAACTGCGCAAACTGCTGAACGAGTACCAGGTGGCGGCACAGGCCGCGCGCCTGGGGCTCGAGGATCCCGGTCTGCTCCAGGCCGTCAGGCTCACGGAGAAAAACGTCTCCACCCCGCGCGAGATGGGCGGCATGATCCTGGGCTTCCTGCTCCCCTTCGTCCTGGCCGTCTGGGGCATCATGGGCGGCATGTACACGGCCATCGACGCGGTGGCCGGGGAAAAGGAACGCGGCACCCTGGAGACGCTCGTCATGGCGCCTCCCTCGCGGGCTTCCCTGGCCACGGGCAAGGCGCTGGCCGTGCTCACCATGTCCTTTTTGACCATCTTTCTCACCGTGGTCAGCGCCTTCCTGAGCTTCCGCTTTCTCCTGCCTCTCGTGGACAAGAGCGGCGCCATCCAGGTGCCCGTGGAGTTGGGCACCATCGGCCTCGTGCTCCTCGTCGCCCTGCCATACCTGGCCATGCTGGCCGGGATCCAGATCGCCCTCTCGACCTTCGGCAAGAGCTTCAAGGAGACCCAGAACTACTTCTCCATGCTCACGTTCCTGGTGCTGCTGCCCGGCATGGCCGTGGCCTTCGTGGAAAGACAGTACGCCCCGCTCTTCTACGCCGTGCCGTTCGCGAACGCCGTGGCGCTCTTCAAGGGGATCTTTGCCGGGAGCTGGCGCTGGGCGGACGTGGCGGTGAGCGTCATCGCCAACACGGCCTATTTTGGCCTCACCCTAACCATGGCCCGGCGCATGCTGGCGGATGAGAAGAGGATGTTTCGGGGGTAAGGGGAGCCCTAGAGGGATCCCCGGTTATTCCTTGACTTCCTCCAGGTACACACCCTTCCCGGCTGCAAGGCTGTCCCTTGCGGCCATGATGCGCGCTAAAAAACGGGGATCCCGTTCTAGCCGGTAACTTTACCATCGTCCACATCATAGAACACCCGTATGTCTCCAAACCCGGAGACGAAACTGCGGCTTTGAGACGCCTCGCAGCCGGCGCCGCATCCTTCCATCCTGGTGAAAAAAACCTGCGCCCCCAACACTCCCCCGGTTGTCCCGCCCAGTTCTTTACGTTAACATAGTGCCAACGAAAGGAGGGGAAACAATGCGCAAGATTTGGCTGGCTTTCCTGGCTACCCTGTCCCTGACCATCTTTGTGGCGATGCCCGCCTACGCGGCAAGCAATTGTCCGCTGCAGTCAATGTGGAGCGGCGGCCGCCCGGCGCCGGCGCAGGCCTGCCAGGCGGCAGGATCCCAGGCATCGTGTAACACCCCTGGTGGCGCCGCCTGTAATAGCGCCACCGCCGGCAAGATCGCCAAGCTCAACTGCGGCAGCCTGCAGAACCTGGGCCTGAACGATCTGCTCGCGCTC
>JBLNBS010000020.1:0-13896 GCA_050260175.1 Patescibacteria group bacterium
GGCCGTGTTGCCGCCGGGGAAGAGCCGCCGCACATGTCCGCCGCGCAATGCCTCCAAATCCGTCCCTCCCTTGAGACTGGGCGCAAAGCCCGTTCCTAGCTTATGGGAGGGAGGGGTGAGGGGTGCGCGGGAGAGGAAACGGCGTCCGGGGTGAAAGCCAACCCGCGTCTTGCCGGGACCTGGCATGCATCGTCATGCCGGCGCGGCAATCATAATCATATTCGTGGAGACAACGACGCGCCCCCACTGTGGTCGATAACGCTATTCCCGGCTTGTCGCCGGGCGCAATCCAGCCTCGTCGAAATCCAGTCACGGGTCAACGCCAGGCCTTCGTCCAGGCCCACCGATGGAGCGTACCCCAGGACGCGCCTGGCTCGTCCAATTTGCGCCACCCTCTCGCGGCAACGATCCCACGTCCGTCTGGAGACAAAAACCAACCCCGCTCGATTCCCCGTCAGGGCATTGATCTTATCGCCCAGTTCTTTAATCGTCGTGCCGCATCCCGTACCGATGTTAAAAGTGCCCCCAACCGCCCCTTCATTGGCCGCCGCGGCCAGGGTGGCGGCGATGGTGTCGGCCACGTAGGTAAAATCACGGATCTCGTCGCCCGTACCGGCGATCTGGAGCGGTTGACCGCGCAGCGCGCGGGCGAAGAAATTCGGGATGACGCTGCGGGCGGTCCCCGGCCAGTCATGGGGGCCGTATGTGTTGAAATAACGGAGGATTACCGCGGGCAAGCCGTAATGGCGATGCCAGAAGCCGACCAGCGCCTCCGCGGCGAGTTTGCCGATGGCATACGGCGTATCGAGGTTTCCCGGCAGCATGGGAAAGGATTCCTCCGCGCAGCCATGGGGCCCGTAGACGCAGGATGAGGAGGCAAAAACGAAACGCTCGAGGCCGTCCAGGTCCAGCGCCTGCAGGAGATTGAGCGTGCCAAGCAGGTTGACGTCCAGATTCCGGCGGGGTTCCTCGACCGAGAGAGCGTTGGCAAAATGGGCGGCCAGATGAAAAACATACCGGTAACGGCGACCCCGCAGCAGCGCCGCCAGGTTGGGGGCGGTGATATCCTCCTTGAACAGGCGGACATGCCCCGCGGACGGCAGGTTGGAGAGCCTGCCGGTGCTGAGGTCGTCCAGAATGTCCACCTCGGCCCCCTGCTCGATCAATACCCATACGAGGTGGCTGCCGATTGCTCCCGCCCCCCCGGTGACGAGGCATAAAGCCTTGTTGAGCACGGTCTTCCCTCTCTTGCTGGTCATCATATGTCTCCTTGAGAGGCGATGACCGGCGGCGGGCTGTTCCATCGGCCTTTCCGCGCGCTCGCGAGGCACGGTGATCGCCCAAGTCCCGGATTCGGCCGTGTGCAGAGGATAGCCGGGGAGGGTACGGGACGCCGGCAAAAAGCGGCCATTCTGAGGAAGGAACGGAGGGGCCGACATATGATACCGAGGGTGAGAGCGATGATTCACCGACTGGATATCCGGCCCGAGACGAGCGGGGTGGTCTACAGCCCGGGCAGGAAGGGTTGGGTGTTTTACCCCGAGCCTCGGCTGCTCGTCGGTTTGACCGGAACCCAAAGCGACCAAACGGCCGTAAGGAGCGTCCTGTCCTTTTCCCTGCCGGACCTGGATGCGGACGCGTTCCTCGTCCGGGCCTGCCTCCACCTCTATCTCGTGCGCAACGAACCGGGATGTCTATCGAAGTTGATCTGCCTGCGCGAAACGCCCGCGGGGGTCATGACGCCTTGGACGCTGGAGCAGGAATACGGGCAGGCGGCGCTGGCCGAGGTACGGTTGACAAGCGAGTCGGAGATCGATCTGGAGTTCCCCATGACGGGTACGGTCATGGGATGGCGCAGAGGCGCGCCGAATAACGGGGTCCTGCTAGACTTCGGATACCGGGATCAAGGCCTGGTAGGCTTCGATAACGGTAGGGAGCAAGGCCCGCGCCTGATGCTCGAGTATGTCGTCCCCGCCGGGGACGCGACCGCCGTCTCGCTCGAGGCGCCCGCGGACGGCACGGCCACCTCCCGCGAAATGCCCTGCCGTGACTGGCTGGTCAAGAACCTCGGGCCCGGCCTGGCCTGGGTTACGCCCCTGTTCCGGTTGGGCCGGGGCCCCCTGCTGGATCCGGCCGGCCTGCCCCTGGGGGTCTTGGATCCCGGCGGCTATTTACTGGTCCAACCCGGGCTGCCCGCGGAGGCGATGGCGATCCGGGTCCAGGCGACGCTGACGCCGGCCCTGGTGGTCATCGTTCCGCTCAAGCCGGAGGACCCGGCGGAACCAGAATCCCGGCGGAGTCCGAAGGCCCGGCTGTCTCCGAAGCATTGACGGAAACGGAAGGTCTGACGGAACCCGAAGACCCGGCCGAACGGGGCACGGTGGACCAAGGGGAAGGCGGGGATTGGCGGTGCGGATCCTCTGCCCCATCTACATCGACTTTCATGACGATGGCATCGTGTGGGGCTTGCGGCAAAAAGGATGCGACCTCTGGGTGGCCGAGCACGGCTCGATCGACCGGACCCGCCTGGCCCGGGCCGTCGAGGATTTCCGCCCGGACCTGGTCCTCACTTACGGCTGGTGGTACGGCCGCGTGGAGCCCGATGACCTGGCCTGGGTCTGCCAAGCGTACGATCTGCCCCATGTCTATTGGGCCAGCGACGATCCCACGCACCATCAGTTTATCTCGCTTCCCATGGCCAGCCGGGCGAACCTGGTCTTTACCACCACCGAGGAGTTGATCCCCTCATATCTCGGGATGAGCAAGAAAGCCGCCTACCTGCAATTTGCCTGCAATCCGGAAATCCACCGGCGGATCGAACCGGCGGCGGAGAGGCACGCGATCGTCCTGGTCGCCACGAACTACAGCCAGTATGATTTCATGCGGGCGACCTACCGGACCCAAGCCATGGAAATGATGCTGCGGCCGCTGGCCGAGGCCGGGCTCGACCTCGTGGTCTTCGGCGACGGCTGGGCGGATAAAAGTTTCCCCTTTCACCTGCCGCCCGCCAACACACGGCCCGCGATCTACTATCGCCAGCTGGCGGAGGTTTACTCGGGCGCCAGGATCGTCCTCGGCCTGCAGACGGAGTGCCACTACCGTACCCAGACCAGTTGCCGGGTCTTCGAGGCGATGGGGTGCCGCGCCTTCCACCTGGCGCCGGCGACCCGCGCGATGTCCCATCTCTTTACGCCCGGCCGCCACCTGGCGGTCTCGCACTCCCCCGCGGAGACGCTGGCCCTGGCCCTCCATTATCTCCAAAACGAGGCGGAAAGGGAACGGATCGCGGCCGCGGGCCAGCTGGAGGTCTACACCAAACATACCTACCTGCACCGGGCGGAGGAGTTCCTGGAAATAGTGAACGAAGCACTTTAACTGTCTTCGCGAGTTGGGTCCTGGACAGTCCGGGGCCGGTATCGGGATCGGAATCGGTATCGGAAGTCACGCAACGCGGGGGCACGGCCATGAAGTTCCTCTTTACCAACAATCCGCCGATCATCCATTACGGCCTCGCCAACGGCCTGATCCAGATCGGCCACGAGGCGCAGATCCTGACCCTCTGGTACCTGCCGCTCACCGAACAGCGGAGCGCCCTGCAAAAAAAGGTCGACGAATTCAAGCCGGACTTTATCTTCACCGAGGGCGACACGCCGAACTTCGACCGGGGGGCGGTCCTGGACATCTGCGCCCGGCTGGGCATCCCGCTCATCTACTGGGCGGTGCAGGACCCTGTCTGGTTCAAGGAGATCTCGTTCTACTGCGCCAAGCACGCCGATTATGTCTTCACCAATACCATCGAGCTCCTGGAGGTATACCGGGGCCTGGGAAAAAAGGCGGACCTGCTCCTGTTCGGCTGCGATCCGCCGTTCCACCGCCGGGTGGCTGCGGTCGATGCCTACCGGCACGACGTGATCTTCGTCGGCGCCAACTACGAACGCCGCCACGAGGCGGCCCGCTACATGGTGCAACCCCTGATCGACGCGGGTTTCGACCTGATGCTCTGGGGGCAGTGGTGGCCGGACGAGGACAAACCGTTTCACGTTCCCGCCCGTTACCACGGGGGCTACCTGCCCTACGACCAACTGCCGGCCGCTTACGCTTCCGCCAAGATCGTCCTCGGCCTCCACCTAGACGATACCTCCATCACCCAGACCAGCGTGCGCACATATGAGGTCTTGGGCTGCGGCGCCTTTTATCTGACCCAGTATACCAAGGCACATGCCAACCTTTTCCAACGCGGGGTGCATCTGGAGTGGGCCGCGGACGGGGAAGAGGTGGTGCGCCTGGTCCGTTACTACCTGGACCATGACGAGGAGCGGGAAAAGATCGCCCTGGCCGGCCAGGAGGAGGTCTACCGCCACCACACGGTGGCCCAGCGCGCCCGGAGGATGATCGATCTGCTCAAGAGCGGCTAGCGGAAAGACCCGGATACAGGCTTGAATGCGTTTTCCCGGTATTCCGGTCGATTATCCCGCGGCACGCGATCGGCGGTCCGGCGTATGATGCAGCATGAAGCGAACGGGAAGCGATGGAGCGGGCGCAAGCCCGGTTCGACATGGCCAGATTCCTAATCGTCAACGCCGATGATTTCGGCCTGACCGCGGGCGTCAACCGCGGCATCGTGTACGCCCATACAAACGGCATCGTCACCAGTACGACTTTGATGGTGAACATGCCCGGTTTCGCGGACGCCGTGGCGCTGGCCGGGCGGACCCCCGGCCTGGCCGTGGGCCTGCATCTCAACCTGACTTACGGCCGGCCCGTCCTGCCTCCCTGGCGGGTGCCGTCGCTGGTCGATAGTGAGGGAGCTTTCGTAAGGGATCCTCGTTATGTCATCGATCGCGGGCGGGTGGAGGAAATCGAGGCCGAGTTCGCCGCCCAGGCCGAACGCTTTACCGCCACGGGCCTTGCCCTCAGCCACCTGGACAGCCACCACCATCTGCACGCCGAAGTCAAATTCCTCGCACCCATGGCCCGCCTCGCGCAAAAAGCGGGAGTGACGGTACGCTGCCTGGACCGGCAGGCGCTCCTGGCGCGGGGCGTCGCCCCCCGGGCAGGGTTCGTCAAGTTCTTTGGGGACGAGAACGGCGTCGCCCGGCTGTCCGCCATCTTTGCCGGCCTGCCGGAAGGGGCGACCGAGATCCCCTGCCATCCCGGGTTTGTCGATGACGAACTGATGGCGCTCTCGACCCTGAACACGATCAGGGAACGCGAACTGGCGGCCTTGACTGATCCGCGGACGCTCGCCGCGGCCCAGGCGGAGGGCATTCAATTGACCAGTTATCCAGGGCTCTGCGGCGCGGCTGGTTGAGATCTCCGGCGCGCCCGGCACCCGGCCGGCTATTAATGAGATGAATTGAGGGCTTGAACCGTGGATTACCAGGAATTCTTCAGGGAGAGATACGAGCGGGAAGAAGACCCGTGGCACTTCGGCACCTGCCCGTTCGAAAAGATCCGCCATGCCGCCATGATCGAGTTCGCGCTCACCATGCGGCCGCGGGCCGCTCTCGATCTGGGCGCCGGCGAAGGCCACTTCCTCGAACGGCTCTTGATCCGGGCGCCCGGGCTCAGAGCGACCGGCGTCGAACTCGACGCCAGGGCACAGGCTCGCTGCCGGACCAGGCTGGAGAGATACGGCGCCGACGTGATCCAGGCCGACCTGCTGGGTTATCTGGCCTCCCCCGCGGGCGATCCTTTCGATGTGGCGATCTGCGGCGACGTCCTCTATTATCTGACGCCGGAGATCGTGACAGAACAGGTCCAGCCCGGGTTGGTCCGGCGATTGCGGCCCGGCGGCGGGCTGGTCGTGTCCTACGCCGACGTCAACGACCATCAATGGACGGTAGATGTCTTCCTGGGCCGTTTCAGGCTGGCCAGGCAGGTTTATATCAAACCCGTGCAGGATCCGCCGCCCTGGCCGTGGATGGTCTCGCTGCTCGTCTTGGAAGGCTAGGACAAGGCACATGAACATCCTGATGATGCTCAACGCCCCCTGGGTGGGCGGCACGCGCATCCACGTGCTGACCCTGGCCGGGGCTTTGATCGAACGGGGCCACCGCCTCGTGCTGGTCACGGACCCCGGGTTCCTCGAGGAGGAAATGGCCGGGCGGGGAATCACTTTCGTGCCGAGAGTCGAGGGGTTCCGGCCGATGCTCGATCTCCTGCTGGCGCTGGCGGACAAGGAGAAGCCGGATATCATCCACGCCCACCCCGCCGCGTCGATCCTCGAGGGTTTCCACCTGGCACGCATGACCGGGCTGCCGTTGGTCGTTACGATGCACGGGGAATACCTCATGCATTTCCAGCGGGACCGCCCGGCCCGGGAAATCTGCCAAACCGTCCGGACCGTCATCGCGGTCAGCCAAGGCGTCAGGGATTATCTCGTCGCAAACTCGGCTCTGTCCCCCGCGCAGCTCACGGTCATACCGAACGGCATCGACACCAGGGAATTCCGCCCGGGGCTCGAAACATCCCCGCTCCGGCGCGAACTGGGCCTCAGGGATGACGAGGCGGCGATCGTGTACCTCGGGCGGTTGGACGCGGATAAAAAGGACTCCATCCTGGCGGCGGCGGAAGCCATGGGTTATTTGGCCAAATACGGCGTGAAAGCCAGGGGCGTCTTCGTCGGCGCGGGGGATCTGCTGCCAATGCTCGAGGAGAGGCGGCGCCGGCTCAGGCTGGAAACCAGGGGTGACCGCCTGCTCCTGACCGGTTTCCGGCGGGATCTGCCGGGCTTGCTCTCCCTGGCCGAAACGGTGATCGCCGCCGGACGATCGGCCCTGGAGGCCATGGCCGTGGGAAAACCGGTCCTCGCCAGCGGCCGCGCCGGGTACCTCGGTCTGGTAACCCGGGGCGACTGGCCGCGGGCCTTGGCGGCAAACTTCGGCGATCACGGCGTCCTGCCGGCCCCAAACCCGGTCCTGCTGGCCGATGAACTCCACCACCTGCATGCCCGCGCCGATCTGCGCGGCCTGCTCGGCCGGGAATTGCGCGGCCTGGTGGAAAGGGATTTCTCCCTCCGGGAGGTGGCCGCGCGGACCGAGGCCGTCTATCGGGCGGCCGTGTCTTCCGGCTGTCATGCCTCCTAAAATGGTGCATGGGAAGGGTTTTGAGCGGACGGTTATGCCGTCGCCAGGGCTTTCCGGGCGGACGAGGAGCCCAAAGAGGTGTTCCTCGCGGCCCTGACGGGTTACGCGCAACCCGAGGACCTGCGACGGGCCGCGGAAGAAGCCGACTTTGACCGGCATTTGGCCAAGCCGCCGGACCTCGGCTCACTCGGGCGGATGCCGGCCGAGGCGCCCTCTATCCCTCGCTGTGGATCCGCACCAGGGACCAGGTGAGGCTGCGGGTGCAGAAACAGAGCTCGTAGAGGTTGGCGCCGTCCGTCTGCACGGCGAAATAATGCCGCTGGTGGGCGCCCTCCCGTTCGCTCCAGGCCGCCGTGACCCGGGAGATGGTGTGGCGGCGGCGTTCCCAGACAAAGAGCCTGGGGCGCAGGCCGCCCCTGCCGAATTGGGCGAGGACCTCGATATTGGCGGCGATCTCGGCGATCATGCGGGGATCAACTCCGAACATGTGTTCGTGACCATAGTATACCACCCCCCGTCCTTTTGCGCAAGGTGCATCGCGAATGCCTGGATTGACTGCCCCTTACCAGGCCGTTATAATTGGGCAGAAGGGGGGTTGCACGTGCACATGGCCGATGCTTTGCTCTCCCCCGCCGTCGGGGGGACGATGTGGGCGATGACGGCGGGCATGACCGCTTACGCCGCAAGAAAAGTCCACACGGAACTGGACGAGCACAAGATCCCTCTCATGGGCGTGCTCGGCGCCTTCGTCTTTGCCGCGCAGATGCTCAACTTCAGCATCCCCGGGACCGGCTCCAGCGGGCATCTGGGCGGCGGGCTGCTCCTGGCCGTGTTGCTCGGCCCCCACGCGGGCTTTCTCACCATCGCCTCGGTGCTCGTGATCCAGGCGCTCTTTTTTGCCGATGGCGGGCTCTTGGCCCTGGGGTGCAACATCTTCAATCTCGGCTTCTGGCCGTGTTTCGTGGCTTTTCCTCTGGTCTACAAACCGATCGTCAAAAGCGAACCCTCCCGGGGCAGGATCCTGCTCGGCGCCATGTTGGCCTCGGTTCTCGGCCTGCAGCTCGGCGCCTTCAACGTCGTGCTGGAAACGATGCTCTCCGGTCTGACCGAGCTTCCCTTCAAGACGTTCATCCTGCTCATGCAGCCTATTCATCTGGCGATCGGCCTCGTCGAGGGTCTGATCACCGCGGCGGTGGTAACCTTTGTCTGGCGGGCACGCCCGGAGATCCTTGAACGGGCGGCATCCGGCAAGGCCTACGGCGCTGTCGGTTTGCGGCGCGTCCTGATCGGCCTGGGCCTTGCCACCGTCCTGGCCGGGGGCGTCTTGGCCTGGTTCGCCTCGGCCCACCCGGACGGGCTGGAGTGGTCCTTGTATCGCGCCACGGGCCGGGAGGTACAGAGAGCGCCCGGCGGGCTGCGCGAAACCCTGGCCCGTGTGCAGGAAAAGACGGCCGTTCTGCCGGACTACGGCTTCAGGCAGCCCGGCACATCCGCCCCAGAGGGGAACGAAGGCGGACGGAAACGGCCGGCGGCGGACATCGGCACCACCGCCTCCGGCCTCATCGGCGCAGCCCTGGTCCTGGCTTTGGTCGTCGGCCTCGGCTTTGCCCTGCGGCGCGCCATCCATCGGCAGCGGGGCCGGACGGGGCCGGCGCGGCGTTCCTTGGAGTAGCCGGATGGCCGCCATCGAAAAAACCCTGTACGATCTGGGACGCCTGGACGACCTCGCCCGCGGCGATTCGCCCATCCATCGCCTGGCCCCGCTCACAAAAACGCTGGTTGCGGCGGCCTTTCTTGTCTTCGTGATTTCCTTTCCCAAATACGGCCTGACGGGGCTTGTTCCCTTCACCCTCTACCCCGCGGTGCTCATCGCCCTCGGCGGCCTGCCGCCCGCGGCGCTCTTCCGCAGGCTGCTCCCGGCTTTGCCCTTCGTGCTTTGCGTGAGTGTCTTCAATCCCATCCTGGATCAAAAGGTCGTCCTCTTCCTTGGTTCGCTGCCCGTAACGGGCGGCTGGCTTTCCCTGGCCGTCATCCTGCTCAAATTCACGCTCTGCGTCCTGGCGGCCCTCATCCTGGCCGCCACCACGAGCCTGGAGGACATATGCTCCTCCCTCGCCAGGCTGGGCCTGCCGCGCGTGCTCGCGGGGCAACTGCTCTTTACCTACAGGTATCTCCGGGTCTTGGGCGAGGAAGCGGCCAGGACGGCGCGGGCCCATAACCTGCGCGCGCCGGATGCCGGAGGGATCCCGCCCCGGGCATGGGGGTCCTTGGCCGGCCGGCTGCTCCTGCGCACCTACGACCGCGCGCAGCGCATCCACCAGGCCATGATCTGCCGGGGGTTCACCGGGGAGATCAGGCCCCTGAGACCTGCGGAGATGAAAGCCGGGGACGCCGCCTTCCTCTTTCTATGGACGGCCTTTTTTGCCGCCGCGCGCCTATACGACCTGCCGCGCCTGATCGGCCGGCTTTTAGAGGGGGTGTGAACCGGAACGCAGATTAAACCCGGATTTCGAACACCCAGACCGATCAAACAAAGATTACACAGATTACGCGGATAAGACCATTAATACTATAACGGTTTTACGACGTTCTCAGGGGCCTGTGCGCGTAATGCCACGGACTAGATACAGTGTAACCGTGTGGCACTTGATACCAGAGTTTGTGCTCCGAAAGCCACGAATCGGGTTAGTCGCGCAAACTCTTAGGGGTGAGCAAGTGTGAGCCACCATCTCATCTCCGCCGAGCACCTAGCCTACACCTATCCCGACGGCACCAGGGCGCTCGACGGGATCACTTTTACGATCAAGCACGGCGAGGCCGTGGGCGTGGTGGGGGCCAACGGCGCCGGCAAGTCCACCCTGCTCTTGCTCCTGGCGGGCGTGCTCCTGCCCGGCGGCGGGTCGCTGCGCGTGGGTGACATCCCCCTTTGCAGGCGGACGCTGCCCCAGATCCGGCGCAGTGTGGGCCTGATCTTCCAGGACCCGGACGACCAGCTCTTCATGCCCACCGTCCACGACGATGTGGCCTTTGGGCCGGTGAACCTGGGACTGCCCCCGGACGAGGTGGAGGCGCGCGCGGCTGGGGCGCTGGCAAAAGTCGGCGCCGTCCATCTGCGGGATCGCCCGCCGCACAGGCTGTCCGGCGGCGAAAAGCGCGCCGCGGCCATCGCGGCCGTACTCGCCATGGATCCCAACATCCTGGTGCTGGACGAACCCAGCGCGGGCCTGGATCCGTGGGCCAGGCGGCGGCTGATCGAGATCCTCAAGAGTTTCGAGCACACCCGCATCGTCGCCACCCACGACCTGGACCTGGTCCTGGATCTCTGCCCCCGCACCATCGTCCTCGACGGAGGCAGGATCGCCGCCGACGGCCCCACGGCTCTGATCTTTGACGACGAAGCGCTGCTCGCCGCCGCGCACCTCGAAAAACCCCTGAGCATGCAGGGCTGTCCCCGGTGCGGAGGTTAATCGTCTTCGCCTCTCCTCCTCCCGTCAGGGCTTCCTAGATCCCCCGCGCTCCTCCCGCGCAAGGGCGGATTTCAGCACTCCGGCCGGCGCCGGTCGATGAAAGCCCGCAGCTTTTCCAGGGTCTCCTGGCTCAGCACGTGATCCATGCGGCAGGCGTCCTCAGCCGCGCGGGCGGGCGATACGCCCGGCACATCGCAAAGGAAACCTGCCAGCATCTCGTACCGCCGGATGCGCCGGACCAACACAACCTGTTTACGGTGATACCGCGAAGAAGGCACGCCCCTGTGCCTCTAGCACCAAGAGATGCCGCCCGACATAATCTGAAACGGAATGTTGCCCCCGGGAAGAAACCTTCCGGAACGGCAGGAGTATTGGGCGGCATCAATCCAAATCCCTGCCAAGGAGTGGAAGGACAATGGCGATCCATCACGGTTCCAGCCTCAGCGCCCTGCCCGTCGGTGGTAAAGGACTCGTGGTCTCGGTCGAAGCGGAGGGACTCATCCGGAGGCGGCTCCTCGATCTGGGCCTGGTCCCCGGCACGGTGGTGGAGTCCATCCGGCGCAGTCCGGCCGGCGATCCCACCGCTTTTGCCGTCAGGGGGGCCGTCATCGCCCTGCGCGCCGAGGAAGGGGGCCTAATCAAGGTACAACCGCTGTAGCGGGTGAATCGGGAGGAACACGCACTGATGAATCCGCCCCCCCATTCGTCAGGCATCGACATATTCCAGGATGGCCGCCTGCAAGCGAGGAGGGAGGGGAGTTTCGTAATCGCCCTGGCCGGCAACCCCAATACGGGCAAGAGCACGGTTTTTAACGCCCTGACTGGTTTGAACCAGCATACGGGGAACTGGCCGGGCAAGACCGTGGTCCGGGCCGTCGGCGTCTATCAGCATGCCGGCAAGAACGTGATGCTGGTGGATCTGCCGGGAACATATTCCCTGCTCGCCACTTCGGCCGAGGAAATAATCGCCAGGGATTTCATCTGTTTTGCCGATCCGGACGCCACCGTGGTGGTGGTGGACGCCACCTGCCTGGAACGCAACCTCAACCTGGTCCTGCAGGTCCTGGAGATCACGCCGCGAGTGGTGATCTGCCTCAATCTCATGGATGAAGCGCGACGCAAGAGAATACGCGTGGATACGGAGAGGCTCGCGATCCTGCTCGGGGTCCCGGTGGTCCCCACCGCCGCCCGGAGCGGAAAGGGATTGGCACTGCTCAAAGAGGCCGTGCATGGCGTGGCATCGAGGAGGATCAGGACCAACCCCATCCAGCTCCGCTACGCGGAGGAGATCGAAGAGGCCGTGCATGAGATCGAGGCCGAGTTGGCCCGCATCCTCCCACAGGGCCTCAGCCCGCGATGGACGGCCCTGCGACTGCTCGACGGCGACCGGCCGCTCCTGGAGAGCCTGGAGAGGTGTCTGTCGGCGGCGAAGTAGAAAAAGGTGGAAATATCATGAACGTAACCGGAGCGGGGAGGCCGTGGACGGAGATCGCCGGCTGGGCCGATGCGCACAGGGGCACGGATGGCGAGCGCATCCACGATCTCGTCGTGAGGTCCATCTACAACCAGGCCGAGAGAATAGCCGCCGAAGTAGTCCATACCCTGGAGAAAAAGAAAACTGACTGGGATCGCAGGATCGACGATCTCGTTACCTCCGGGATCTTGGGCTATCCGATCATGCTGCTGCTGTTGGGGGCCATATTTTGGCTGACCGTGAAAGGCGCCAACTATCCCTCCGCAGCTTTGGCCAGGTTGTTTTTTGGTTTTGAAGCCAGGCTCACCACGTTCTTTCGTTGGCTGGGCGCGCCCGCGTGGATGCATGGCGTGGTGGTGCTCGGAACGTATCGCACTTTGGCCTGGGTCGTCTCGGTCATGCTGCCGCCGATGGCCATCTTTTTCCCGCTCTTCACCCTGCTGGAAGACCTAGGTTACCTGCCCCGGGTTGCTTTCAATCTGGACAGATTCTTCAAGACGGCCGGCGCCGACGGCAAGCAGGCCCTGACCATGGCCATGGGCTTCGGCTGCAACGCGGCCGGGGTCATCGCGGCCAGGATCATCCAATCGCCCCGGGAGCGGTTGATCGCCATCCTGACCAATAATTTCGTGCCATGCAACGGGCGTTTTCCCACCCTGATCGCCATCTCCACAATCTTCGTGGGCGCGAACGCGGCGGCGGGCATCAACGGCGCGGCCGCCACGGCCATGGTGGTGGGGCTCGTCCTGATCGGGATCCTCGTCTCGCTCCTCGTTTCCTGGACCCTGTCCAAGACCGTCCTCAGAGGCGTCCCTTCCTCGTTCACCCTGGAACTGCCGCCCTACCGCCCGCCCCAAATCCTGCGCGTCATCATCCGCTCGATCTTCGACCGCACCCTGTTCGTGCTCTACCGGGCCATGGTCGTGGCCGCTCCGGCCGGAGCGGTGATCTGGATCCTGGCCAATACGCATCTGGGCGGCACGAGTATTCTTAATCACCTCGCGGGTTTCTTCGAACCCGTCGGCCGGGGCCTGGGTCTGGACGGAGTGATCTTGCTGGCTTTCATCCTCGGCCTGCCCGCCAACGAGATCGTGGTGCCGATCGTCATCATGAGCTATCTCTCGACCGGGGCCATGCTTGAATTGGAGAGCCTGGCGGCCATGCGCGATCTGCTGGTCTCCCGGGGCTGGACGTGCTTGACCGCGTTGAATGTGATGCTCTTTTCCCTGCTCCATTTTCCCTGCGGCACCACGCTGTTGACCATGCGCAAGGAGACGGGCGGGCTCCGCTGGCCCGCGCTTGCATTCCTGATGAATACCGCCATCGCTGTGGCGGTCTGCTTCCTCACGGCCCAGGGGGCGAGGCTGTTGGGCCTGGTGTGAGTAGACGCGGGTTCAGGGAGGGAGGGCTTTAGCATAGACTAGAAATGTGAACGGCCGGTCAAAAAAAGGCGAAGGGGCGGCGGTGGTGCTGACGGAGAGCATGGAGGATTATCTCGAGACCATCCACCGCCTGATGGAGGAAAAGGGCTACGTCCGCGCGGTGGACATCTCCGAGGCGTTGGGAGTGCAATCCTCGAGCGTGACCAGGATGATACAGAAACTGAATGAAGAAGGCTTCATCGAGTACGAGAAATACCGCAACATCGCCTTGACGTCCGTCGGGGCAAAATACGGCCGTTTCCTGGTCTGGCGCGATCGCACTTTAAAGGAATTCCTGCGGTTGCTCGGCGCTGAGGTGGGCGTGAAAGACCAGGTGGAAGGGATCGAGCATTACATCACCCCGGCCACTATGAGTCTGATCCGCAACCTGATCGCCTATTTCGCGGAATATGCCGAGGCCTTGGCGGACCTGCTACGGGGGCGGA
>JBLNBS010000021.1:0-25662 GCA_050260175.1 Patescibacteria group bacterium
GGCAGTCGTATAGACCGGTACAGGGGTGGGTTTCCCAGACGACCAGGCCGTACCGTTCCTTGTGCCTGCGAAAAAGCTGATAGATCAACTGCCAGGCCGCCGCGGTCGAGAGCCGGTAGCCTTGCGGGACCATAACGGTCCCTCCTTCGTACATAGCCTTCCACCAACATTATCCCGCACTGCGAAGGCAATCCGCTTGTTCGGGAATGCCTTGGTTAATCGGATCGATCATTTGCCGTCAGAGTATAGGTCTCAATGCACGTCAATGCATCAATTAATCATTCATCATTACTAAGAGTTTGTGCGACTAACCTGATTTATAGCATTCGGAGCACAAACTCTGGTATCAAGTGCCACGCGGTACCACTGTATCTAGTGGTCCGTGGCATTACGCGCACAGGCTCCTAAAGGGTCTCCGGGCTATTCCCCGCCTCTTTGGGCAGGAAGACGTGAATCTTTGCCGCCAGTTCGTGAGGCAGCGGCATGGTAATCACGAGGGCGTTGCGCGCGCCGAAATCGTAGAGGCCGCGTGTGGTTTTGCCCTTAAAGAGGGAGGCCCGGGTCGGGCAGCCGGCGTGCCGCCTGACGTCCGAGGCCGCCGCGTAGCATTTCATACCCACAAGATCCGGGCCCCCGCCCATGTCCCGTGCATAGCTCGCGTTATGCCAGACGATATTCATCTCGCGATCCACGATCATGATCGAGAGCGCGGGCGACTCGACAAGCTGCTGTCCCAGCGCGGCGAGGATCGGTTCGAGATCCATGGTGTTTGAACTCACCCCCGGTTAGGGTTTGATCCCTCTCTCTTACGAAGAAAGGGGGCTTGGGTCTGTGTTCCGGAAAAGAGAGGGGGCCGGGGGGTGAGTTCACCCCGCCCCCGGCAGCCTCCTCGCCTGGATTCCCGCCCCAGCCGCCAGGTCGCGCAGGATCTCGTCCTTGGTCACGAGGATCACCTGGTTTTGCCCGGCGATCTCCAGGAGGAGCCGCACGGCATGTCCCAGGCGCGGCCGGTCAAAGGTGAGGAAGGGATCGTCCAGGATGAGCGGCAGGGGCTCGGGACCCTGCAGGGCCTCGGCCAGGGCCAGGCGGAGCGCCAGGTACATCTGATCGGCCGTGCCGCTGCTCAGGATGCGGCCAGGGAGCGCCCGGCCGGCGCGCACCGGCTCCACCTCGAGCATCTCGGCGCCTGTCGTGACGGCGAGGCCCTCGTAGCGCCCCCCGGTCAGGAGGGCAAAGAGGCCGCCGGCCCGCTCCTGGATGCGGGGGACCAGGCTGCCCTGGACCTCGGCCACGGCCTGCTCCAAAAAGGCGATCGCCAGGCGGATGGCCTCGGCCCGCCTCAGGTTGTCGGCCAGGCGCGCCTCCGCGACCGCCAACCCGGCCTCGACCTCCCAGGAATCCCGGCGCATGGCGCTCTCGCGGTGCTGCTCGCAGGCGCGGGCCGCCAGCGCGGCCTCCTTCTCCAGCGCGTCCAGGTCGAGCCCTGCATATTCCTGGCGCAGGCGGGCCATCCCGGCCGCCTCGAGCCCCGCGGCGGCGCGGCCGGCCTCGTCCAGGGCGGCCCGGGCGGCAGCCTCCTCGCGGGCCAGGGCCAGTTCGGCCTCCTCGAGATCGCGCATGCTCCTTTGCCCCAGGAGCGCGGCATGGACCGACCTGGCCTCCTGCAGGCGCTGCCTCAGCCCGTCCCATGCGAGGGACTGGCGCTCGTACTCTTCCGGCGCGCGGCAGCCGGCGGCGGACAGGATCCCGGCCAATTCCTCCTCCTCTTCCCGGTTCACCGCGGACAGCCCCGCCTTGATCCGCAGCGCAGTCTCCTTTTGCCGGATCTCATCCTCGAGCCTCTGCGCCGCGGCGAATTCCTCCTGCCATGCCTCGAGGCTCCGGCCACCCGACTCGGCCACCAGGGCCGCCTTGGCCAAATCGACCTCAGCCGCGGCCCGCGCGCGTGCCTCCCGCAGGATCCGCCCGCGTTCTTCCCGGCGGCCCCGGCGGAGGACGAGCGCCGCGAGCACGGCCACGGCAGCGGCGGCCGCGGCCCAGCCGGGCCGGACGCCCATCAGCGCCAGCGCCGCGCCTGCCGCCAGCACCAGCACCGCGGTTACGGCCAGAATGGCCGCGAGGACCGGCTTCCCGCTCCCGGCCAGGGCGGCTTCTTTATCCCGAAGATTCTTTTGGGCCAATGAAACGGCGCCGTCCAGGCGGTCCAGGATCCGCTGGCGCTCGAGGGTAAAACCGGCCCGCTGGTAGAGGGCCAGCTTTTCCCGGAGGAGGGCCAGTTCCCGCTCCATTTGTGCCGCCGTGCTCTCATCCTCCGCCGCCGCCTCACGGCGCGCCTGGATAACGGCCCAGAGCTGCCGGAACCGGGCGAGCGCCTCGCCCTCCAGGGCCGCGGCCCGGGGAAGGTACGGCGCCATCTCCCGCTCCAGGAGCGCGATCTCGTCCTCCCTGGCGCGCAGCGCCCGCAGTTCCGCAAAGGCCGCGGTGTGACGCCCGGCCGCGTCTTCGTAGACCTCGCGGGCTTGGAGCCAGGCGTCATAGGCCTCGAGCGCCGGGGCCATGGCGGCTGCCGCCGCCTTTGCCGCGTAAAGCCTCTCCTCGGCCGCGCGGCGGGCCTCATCCAGCCTGCGGGCCGTCTCGTTCGCCTCCGCGATCCCGGCCATCTCGGCGCGGAGTGCCTTGAGCTCCTCCTCCAGGGCTTTACGCTCCCTGTTTTCCAGGGCCGCCCTCCTCTCCTGCAGGCGCCGGATGGCCTGCTGCCCGCTGACCGCCCGCTCGTCCCGGGTCACGCGGGCCGAGATGGCCTTGCTGACCGTCCTGGCATCCTCCCTGGAGGCCAGGACGACCTCGCCGCCGCTCACGACCATGGTCGAGCGCGCCAGGCCGGAGGAGGGCAGCCCCAGGCTCTTAAAGAACGACTCGGCTTTTCTACCCGCGATCCAGGCCCCGTCTTGCTCGACGCCGATCCTGTCCCGGCCGCCGGGGGCGAGGTTGCGTTCGAGGTGCAGCCGGACGCCGGCCGCGGTGGTCGCAAAGACGGCGGCCTCGTATGCCTCGCGGTCCAGGGGGGCGTACCGCAGCCGGCGCTCGCTGGCGGCCGGGGCCCCGAGCATGGCCAGGAGCAGGCCGTCGATCAGCGTGGACTTGCCCTCCTCGTTCCCGCCGAAAAAGAGGTTCAGTCCCGGCGCGAAATCGATCTCCACGCCGTGAAAGGCGCCGAACGAAACCAACTCCAGCCGGTCGATCCTCACGGCAGCCTCCTCCCCTCCAGGGCCAGGAGGCCGTAATCCAGAGCGAGGCGCGCCAGATCGGCGGCGGCTTTGTCCTGGGCGGCGGCCAGCCGCTCCCGCATGAGCCTGGCAAAGACATTGGCCACCGTGCCCTCCTGGCTCGCGGGCGGATCGGTGGCGGCCTCACCGGCTTGGACCTCAAACGAGTAGCATTGGCCGGCGAACTTGTCCTCGAGATCGGCGATGAGGCCCGCCACCGGCTCGCTGGCGCGCCCGGCCAGGCGCACGCGCAGGCACGCGTCCGGCCCTGCCTCCTCGATCAACCGCGCGTAGAGATCCTGCGGCCTGGCGGCGTCGCCCTCGATCTGCAGGAACCGCCGGTCGGGCAGGGGCAGGGGCTCCACGGAGACGCCACCGTCGTCGAGGCGCACGAGGAGCGCGCGGCGTTCGGCCGCATCGCCAAAGTCGAGCCGGTGCGGGCTCCCGGGGTAGCAGGCCCTGGTGCGGCCGGCCCGATGGTCGGCAAAACTGTGGTAATGGCCCAGGGCCAGGTAGTCCAGGCCGGATGACTCGATCTCGGCGGGCTCGATGGGCGCGTAATCCTCCCCGACCAGGCCGGAGGAACGGAGCTGGCCGTGGACCAGCGCCACCTGCCAGCGCCTGCCGGGCCGCGGGGTGAGACCAGCCAGGGGGCTGCGCGAACGCCCCGCTTCATGATAGGCCAGGCCGTACAGGCTGAGGCCGGGAAGCTCCTCGCAGACCTCGAATTCCGGCGTGGTGAAGACGTGCACGCCCTCGGGGAATTGGGCGTGGTAAAAGGCGCATTGCTCGTAGGGGTCGTGGTTGCCGGGGATGAGAAAGACCCTGATCCCGCAGGCGGCAATGGCTTGCAGATGGCCCATGACCCAAAAGCCCGAATCGGCGGCCGGACGGTCGAATAGGTCGCCCGCGATGAGCAGGGCGTCGACCTCATGTTCCTTGGCCAGACGCAGGATCTCCACGAACCGCGCGCGCGTCTCCGCGCGGCGCTCCGCCTGGCGCGGCCCGAGAGCGGGAAAGGGGCGGTCCAAGTGCAGATCGGCCGTGTGCAGGAGCTTGAGGCCCATGCGGGTCTCCACCTCCGCTCTTGCCATGGTGGACATGGATGCCGGGGGTATCCTCTGAAACGAACGCCCAGGAGGATGAGGGCCGAAGCAAGTGATTCTTTGGCGGGGAGGCCGAATCCTGCCTTGGGGAGGAAGCGGCCCGCGCGGAGCTCAGCCGGGGTTCTCGGGAGGGTGGTTGATGTCGCCCACCGGCTTCTTTTGCCTGAGAAAGAGGTGGTAGACGTACTCCACGCCGGCCGCGACCAGGGCGGGCAGGGCCAGGCGGCCAAATGGGACGGAGAGCCGGGGCAGGGCGAGGACCGCGGCCCAGATCGCCAGGTAGGCCAGGCCCGCGTCGGACAATGCGGCCCAGGCCGAGCCGTAGTAGGGCAGGACGAAGAGATCGCCGGCCAGGTACAGAGCAACCGCCAGCACCGCCGCGGCGAGGATCGCTTCGGGAGCCGGCGCGCGGCCCAGGGCCGGCAGGAGCACGCCCAGCACGACGACGTAGAGGAGGAACTTCACGAGCAGGTTGCGGAAATGGTTCAAAAAAGTCACCACGCCGTTCTTAGCTTGCCCGGGGAAGGATGGAGCCAACCATCTCCTTCCCGCAGTGAGTAAGATCATGCACGGTTCATAAACTAGATAGACCAAGACCTCCTTGACCAATCAAACCAACTTGACTATAATTGAGGAGAGATCTCATGCCGGACGGCAAAGAGGACGATAAACGGATGCTCTCGCAAGCCCTACCCGTTTCCGAAGCCAAGGCCAAGTTCTCCGAGCTGGTCAAGCTGGCCGGTTTGGGTCTTGAAGTGGTATCGGCCAATAAGCACGGCCACGCTCCACCCGTCTCGCTGGTCAAAACCGAGATCCTGGCCGCCGCGCTTGCCGCCATGGAGATACCTTCTATAGAGACAAGGGATGACGAACTGGGTGTCACGACCATCGCGCTCGAAGATCTCCCCGTCTACGGCGAGGGCACCACACGCGCGGTGGCAATCGAATCGCTGGTCGATGCCGTCCTCGACTACACCGCGGTCTACAAAGAAAAAATCGAGCTCTTTAGCAAGATCGACACACCGGTGCAGCAAGGACGCATGCTCAAACTGATGCGCTGCGGCGGAGACCGGGACGCCATCAAGCGTGCCATAGGCGTTTAAAATGCCAATCAGATTCACGCAGGGCGAGATCGCCCGTCTGCTCCGTCAATTCAACATGCGACCCGCCGCCAGGGGAAGCCGCACCTATTACGGGGTGGGTAGGGACGGAATACTTCGGCGCTGCTATTTTCACTATCACTCGGATGCGACGCCGGTGGCGGCGGGCACGGCCAAGGCGATCGCGGCGCAATTGGGTTTTGCGGATCTCGAAGCGATGAAAGCCGCCATCGATGGCCGCGCGCATGAAAACCGTGTATAACCCGATTTGTTTCTAAAATGGGGATCGTTATATCTTCGGAGATCCATAGACGGCGTTTTCATCCCGGCCCAGATCGGCCAGCCGCCGCACCCGGTCCACCCTCACGCTGGCGCGATCGCCGCCGCGATCCGGCCGGCCCCAGACGACGAGCGGCTCCCCGCCCTGGAGGAGATGGCCGTAACGCTCCAGGGCCGCGGGGAAAAAGACGAGTTCCACCTGGCCCGTGAGATCCTCGAGGTTGGCAAAGAGCATCCGCTTGCCCTGCCGCGTCCGGTGGCCCCTGATCCCCCCCGCCAGCCCGCAGAGGATCACCTCACAGGCGCCATCATCCTCTTCCAGGCTCTCGATCTCCGTCACGGCCACGCCCTCGAGCATTGCCCGGCACCGCTCGAGCGGGTGCGAGGTCAGGTAAAACCCCAGCACCTCGCGCTCCATCTCGCGCCGCACGTCCTCCCCGTATTCCGGCATGGCGGGGTATGCCGGCGCGGCGGGTTCCAGCTCCTTCCCGCCAAAGAGGGCCAGCTGCCCGGGAGGCCGGGCTTTTGCCCGCCCGCGCCCCTTGGTCCAGACCGTATGCAGCTCCAGGAGCTGCGCGGCGCGAGGCCCGAACTCGTCAAAGGCTCCGGCGCGGATGAGGTTGGCGATCGCCCGGGCGCTCACCCCCCGGCCGCGGAGCCGGAGGCAGAAATCCCCCAGGGAACGAAAGCCGCCGCGCCGCCGCTCCCTGAGGATCGCCGCCACCCCCTGCGCCCCCAGGTCGCGGACCAGGCACAGCCCGGCCCTGATGGCTCCGCCCTCGGGGCAAAAGCCCGCCTCGCTCCTGTTGATGGACGGCAGGAGCAGCCTGATGCCCAGGCGGCGGGTCTCGCTCAGGTAGGCCGGGAAGCGGCCGCCGTCGCCCAGGTTCAGGCTGAGCAAGGCCGCGTGGTAGGCCAGGGGATAATGGGTCTTGAGGTAGACCGTGCGGTAGGAGGTGAGGGCGTAGGCGGCGCTGTGCGCCTTGGCGAAACCATAGTGCCCGAACTCGGCGATGAGGTCAAAGACGGCGCCGGCCACGTCCCCGGGTACGCCGCGGCGCTCCGCCCCGGCGGTGAAAGCCTCCCGCTCCCCGGCCAGGATCTCGGGCCGCCGCTTGCTGACGGCCTTGCGCAGCAGATCCGCCCGGCCGGGCGAGTAGCCGGCCAAAGCCGAGGCCACTTCCATCACCTGCTCCTGGTAGACGATGACCCCGTACGTGTCCCCCAAGACTCCGGCTATGGCCGGGTGGAGGTGGACGACCGCCTCGCGCCCGTGGCGCCTGGCGATCAGGCTTTCGACCATGCCGCTGCCGAGCGGGCCGGGGCGGTAGAGCGCCAGGATGAGGGCCACATCCGCGATGGTCTCCGGCCGGTAGCGGCCGAGCAGCCGCCTCATACCGCCGCTTTCCAGCTGAAAGGTGCCGGCGGTCCGTCCCTGCGCCATGGCGGCCATGGCGGCCGGATCGTCGGGCGGGATATCCCCGGCGGCGAGTTCGATGCCCTCGCGGCGCAGGAAAGCGAGGGTGTCCTCGATGACGGTCAGGTAGCGGAGGCCGAGGAGGTCGATCTTGAGCAGGCCCAGGTCCTCCACGGCGTTCATGTCCGCCTGCGCCACGATCTCCCCCTCACCCGCCTCCTCCAGGGCCACGTACCGCGTCAGGGGCTCGGCGGCCACCACCACGCCCGCGGCGTGCTGGGTCAGATGGCGCGGCAGCCCCTCGATCCCGCGGGCCGCCGCGACCACCCGCCCGCAGTCGGGATCGGAGGCGACGAGACGCCGCAGTTCCGCCGATTCCCGCATGGCGGTGTCCAGATCGGGCGAGGCAAAGGGGATCGCCTTGGCCAGGCGGTCGAGTTTGTCGTAGGCCGCCCCCAGCGCGCGGCCGGCATCCCGCACGGCGGCCCGCGGCCGCAGGGTGTTAAAGGCCGCCAGGTGGGCCACGCGATCGCGGCCGTACCGTTCCCTGATATGGGCCAGCACCCTTGCCCGGCCCCGGTGGCAGAGATCCACGTCGATGTCGGGCGGATCGGCCCTCTCCGGGTTGAGGAACCTCTCGAAGAGCAGGCCGTGGGCGAGCGGATCCACGCCGGTGATACCGAGCAGGTAAGCCACGAGACTACCGACGCTGCTGCCGCGGCCCGGGCCGACCGGGATCCCCTCCCGGCGGGCGTAGGCGACGATCTCCCAGACCATGAGGAAATAACCGGCGAAACCCAGGCGGTCGATGACGCCCAGTTCGTGCTCTAACCGGGCCCGGACCTCCGGGCCGGCCCCGGGATAGAGCCTTGCCAGACCCTCCTCGCAGAGCAGGCGCAGGTAGGCGCCCTCGCTCACCCCGCCGGGGGTGGGAAAGACGGGGATGCGCCGCTTGCCCAGCTCCAGCTCAAAACGGCATCGCTCCGCGATCAGCCCCGTGTTGCGCAGCGCCTCCGGGAGATCCGCGAAAAGGGCCGCCATCTCGTGTCCGGATTTGAGGTAATACTCCGGCGCGGCCAGGCGCAGGCGGTTCTCCTGCTCGACCAGGGCCAGGGTCTGCACGGCCAGGAGGAGGTCGTGGTTGGCCGCCTCCTCCCGGCCGAGGTAGTGGACGTCGTTCGTGGCGGCGAGGCCATATCCCTCCGCCCGCGCCAGCTCCGCCAGGAGAGCGTTGACGCGGTCCTCCTCCTCGAGCCCGTGCCGCTGCATTTCCACGTAAAAGTTGCCGCGGCCGAAGATCTCCCCGCAGGCTCCGAGCGCCGCCCGCGCCCCGGCCGGATCGCCCGCCGCGAGCAGCCGGGGGATCTGCCCCCGAAGGCAGCCGCTCAAGGCGATCAGGCCTCGGGCTCGCGGAGCGATCTCCTCCAGGGTGAGCAGGGGTTTTTTGTGGAAATGGTCCAGGTGGGCGCAGGTGACGAGTTCCATGAGGTGGACGTACCCCTCCTCCGTCTCTGAGAGGAGGACCAGGTGGTACGGCTGGGCGGGCCGCGGCGGGGGGCCGTACGCGTCGACGAGATAGACCTCGGCCCCGAGGATCGGCCGGAGCCCGGCGGCGCGCATCGCCTTGACGAACGGCACCGTCCCGTAGACCGCGCCGTGATCGGTCAGGGCCAGGGACAGAAAGCCAAGCTCCCGCGCGGTCTCGACCAGTGCCGGGATCCTGGCGCAGCCGTCGAGCAGGCTGTATTCGGAGTGGACGTGGAGGTGGACGAAGCCAGCGGCGCGCAGCTCGTTACTCGTAGCTCGTTGCTCGTTACTCGTAGCTCGTCGCTCGTTACTCGTAGCTCGTCGCTCGTAGCTCGTCGCTCGTAGCTCGGGGATTGGAGAGCGTTGCACGCCGCTCTGTGCTTGAGGACCATCGTTCATCAGGGATAACCTCTTTCGGAAGCGGTGTGGCCACACCGTCTTTAGAACATATGTTCGATACGTTAGTATACTTCGCGGTGGAGATGATGATTCCTGCTTCGCCTTTATCGTCGGGTACTGAAAAAAGGCGGCTTCGAGATCAAAAAAAGGGCTCGCCGGCCCTGAAGCAGATGCAGTCCGCCCTGCACGACATGGGCGGTACGTTATTGGTCTTCGCGCGAGGCGGATTCCAGCTCCTGGCAGAGATCAGGCGATTCTATCCATGGCGTTCTTTCCCGTCCAACGCCAGGCGTTGGTGCATGAGCCGGATGCCGGCTGCCTCCCGGTGCCAGGCGGCATGATCCCGCGGCAGGGATCGCAGGGCGCCGAGGCTCCCGGCAAGATCGAGGGCCTCCTCCAGCCAGGACAGGCGCTGTTGCGGGTCTCCGTTTCTACCGGGCTTTTACCGGCGGTTTCACCGGTGTGGTCCGCGGCGAATCCTTCTTCATCTCGAGCAGCCTCACGGCGGCATGGATGGGCTGGGTGCCGGCGGCCAGCATGAGCCCGGTGAAGAATGCGTCGAACCAGCGGACGGTGTGCGGATTCAGCCGGCCGAGGAGGCCCAGACCCGCCTGGGAGGCGGCCAGCATGCCCAGGACGCAGGCGAGCGCAAAGGCGGCCAGGCGCCGCGATTCCGTGCCCGGACCCAGCGCCGTGTGCGGCCCGGCTGGAAAAACTTGAGCCACCACGAATTCCACGATGCGCTCGATGGCGAGTGAAACCACGGAGAGGGCGGCCAGGAGATCGAAGACTCCGCCCGGGATCTGCAGCGCCATGCCAGATTCCTCCCGTTCCCGCCGCGCACTCGCGACAGCGCGTGCATGCAGCAAAATACCTGGAGAGATCGGCATATTCTATGGCGCCCGGCGCCGCTCCATGCCGGGATCGAACACGCACGACAAAGCGCCGCGACGAACCCGCCGCGGCGCTTTCGAGCTTCCGGACTAGGCCTTTTCCAATGCCGTAATGAGCTCCTCCAGGTTGATGCCGTGCACCTCCGCCGCCTGGCGCACGCTCTCGCCAGAGGCGGCGATGCAGCCCAGGCAGTGCATGCCGAAACGCCGAAATACCTCGGCCGTCTTTGGATTGGCCTGCAGAACCTCGGCGATTGGCAGATCGGCGTTGATTGCCAATGATCTTCCCTCCTTTTTATCTCGAGCCTCGACACCGGTCGGGAATCCCCGCCGTATTACCTTGCCCCGGCGCGGTTCACGGATTCCCCGGCGCGGGCGTCTGGCGCAGGCCCACCGTGATCTCGGTCTCGAGGCGCACCGCCACGGCTTCGGCGCCTGGTCTGCGCATCTCGCCGGTAAAGGTGCTGACCGAAGCGGCGCTCATCAACCGGCCCAGGGTAAGGTCCAGCCGGGCCTGGCCCACGCCCAGCACGGTTCCCTCCAACGAGGCCTCCCCGTCCGGGAGCCTGGCCCGGGACGCCGCGATCGAGCCGCGCTCCACATAGTCAAGCCTGGCCAACGCATGGCCGCCCTCTCCGTCCACGACCTCGCACAGGCGGTAGGTGCGGGAAAGCGCGGCCCGGGCCGGGCCGACAAAAGTTTCGGCCGTCGTGTCCCAGGTTTCACCCACGGACAGGAGGCGGTCGGGCCAGCCTGTCCAGGTGGCGAGGAGCCCGCTCCAGACGGGCGCCCACAGATCGCCCTCCGGCTCCTCCAGCCTGCCGCGGGGCGTTAGATGGAACCTGAGGCGCTTGCCCAGGGGCGTGTAAGCCGCGGTGGACACGCCGCGCAGGCGGCTCTCGAACCTGTCGAACTCAGCCGAGACCGTCGCCCCCTGCCCGTCGACGGCCTCGACCCGGAAGATCAGGCCGTAAGCGATCGAGGCCAGGGTGATCCCCTTGCCGGCGGCCGCTCCAGGCACGGCGAGCAGGTAAGTGCCGTCATAGGCGATGACCTGCCCCGCCGCTAGCCTGGGGGCGAGATCGTAGGCCCGCGCCGCAGCGGACGGCGCCGACAGGGCCAGGAGCAGCGGCGCCAAGCAGAGCGCGCGCCCTATTCCGGATTGTACTTTGCCGCGTCGTAGGAGTTGCTCGGATTCCAAAACATCCACTCCGTGAGGCCCGCGTCATAGACCGCCTTGATCTGGGCCATGAGCTGCGGGCGATTGTACTTGTTCCTGAGGCTGAAATCCTGCAGCCAGGGGCGGAGGCGGACGCCCAGGCCGGCGATGCGGGGCAGCGCCGCCTTGAGGCTGGTCAGGATCGTCTCGTACGGGGCCAGATCGGGATCGGGAATGCCGTAAGTGCCGCGGTAATAATGCGAGGGATAGACCATCGGCGAGACGATGTCCACGGCCGTGGCAATCTGCTCGATCCTCTGACCGATGCCCAGATCGCCCTGGGCACTGCAGGCCAAGCCAAAGATGTCGGCGGAGACATCCACTCCCAGCGGTTTCAACTCCCGGCTGGCGTAGATCAGGAAATCCCTGATCACATCCGACTTGCGCTGCCCCGTGGCAAAGGGGTAGACGCAGTCCGAGAGATTGCCGTCGCTCGTAAAACGCACGTAGTCGAACTGGATCTCGCGAAATCCTTTGCGCGCCGCCTCCTTGGCCACGTCGACGACGTAGCGCCAGACCTCGCGGTTGTGCGGATCGACCCAGAGCTGGCCGCGGCGGTCGCGCCACAGGCCGCCGGCTTTGCTCCGCACGGCCAGGTCGGTCCGCTTGGCGGCCAGGTAGGGATCCTTGAAGGCCACGATCCGCGCGATGGGGTAAATCCCCTCCCGCGCCAGGACGGCCATGACCGTATCCGGCTGGAACTTGGCCCGTCCCGAGCCGATCGCCCTGGCCAGGGGGATCCCGCTGGGATAACTGATGGTGCCGCTGTCGTCCTTGACGTCGATGACGAGGGCATTGACCTCTGTGCGGCGGATGAAGGCGATGATCTCGTCGAACTTCTTTTTCGCGCCCGTCGAGTACGCCGTGGCGTACACGCCCCGCACGGGCCGGGCTGAGGGAGCGGGCGGCGCGGGTGCAAAGGGGGAGGGAAGCACGGTGGCCTCGGGTGGTTCCAGGGAAGCAAGGCCGTGCCCGGGTTGTGCCCCAGCCGCCGCCTCCCGCCGCAACCCGGGGCCGTTCACCGCCTGCGCAGAGCGGAGCGCGGGCCGCAGGGAGCGCGGCCTGCCGGCCGGGGGGCGTACGGCGCCCGCGCCGAAACCCAGGATGCAGAGGGAAAAGGAAAGCACCACGGCCAAAGCGGCCCTCGTAAACTCGGGTAGCAAATTCCGCACCTCGACGCGCGCGTCCTTGATTCGGCCGCGTCGGCTAACCATATTATTCGGGATCTGGCTGGCGTTTCCTCTATAGTCCCCCGTATCCTGGCGCTTGAACCCGCACCGTGCTAGGAGCGTTCCTTGAGGCTCGTCACGTGGAGCACCCGGAAGCCTCTGGCCTCGAACTCGCGCACCAGCGGGGACGGATCCTTGGTCTCCAGGCGCAGGACCAGCTCGCCGTGGCTGCCCTCGGGGCTCGTCAGGGTGGCCATGGTGATGATGTTCACGTTGCGTTCCCGGATCAGCTCGGTGATCTCGGCCAGGACGCCTACCCGGTCCTCGACATCCAGAGTGATGCGGCTGCCAGCCTCCCGGAGTCCCATCATGCTGATAAAGGCGTCAAAGATGTCGGATTCGGTGATGATCCCCACCAGCCTGCCGTCATCCACCACGGGCAGGGCGCCGATGCCGTTGTCCCGCATGAGGACCGCGGCCTCCTCCAGCGTGGCACCGGATGGGATGGTTCTGGGATTTTTCGTCATGACATCCTTGAGGGTCAGTTTGGAGAGGATGTAATTGACCTCAAAGACCGAGAGGCTCGTGGCGCTGGAGGGGCTGACGCGCATGAGGTCCATGTCCGTGACGATGCCGACCAGCTTGCCGTCGCGCGTCACCGGCAGGCGGGAGAATCCTCGCGTGCGCATGATCTCGCTCGCTTCAAAGACCGGGGTGTTTTCCGAGACCGTCACGGGATTCTTGGTCATGTGATTGCCGACGAGCATCGGTACAACCCCCTTCAACCGGAATTTCGAAAATGGAAATCCCATCCAGAGCTTGCTGCGGCTTCGGCGCCGGCGCACATGGCGAGCAAAGCTGCAGGCGTAAAAAAGTACTTTCGAAATCCAGGTTCTCAACAGCCTTTGATGAAGCTCTTCCGGTCGATCCACGAGCGACGAGCGACCAGCGACGAGCTACGCGGGATCCAATCACCCTCCCAGATACGCCTCCCTGACCCTGGCGTTCTGGGCGAGTTCCCCGGCGGTCCCGCTCAGCACGATCTTGCCGGTCTCGAGCACGTACGCCCGATGGGCGATGGAGAGGGCCATGTTGGCGTTCTGCTCCACGAGGAGGATGGTGGTGCCGGCCGCGTTGATCTCCTGGATGATGGCAAAGATCTCCTTGACCAGGAGAGGCGCCAGGCCCATAGAGGGTTCGTCCATGAGCATCAGCCTGGGATGGGACATGAGTCCCCGCCCGGTGGCCAGCATCTGCTGCTCCCCGCCGGAAAGGCTCCCGGCCACCTGCTTCTTGCGCTCGGCCAAGCGGGGAAAGAGGGCGAAAACACGCTCCAGGTCCCGGCGGATGCCGGCCGCGTCCTTGCGCCGGTACGCCCCCAGTTCCAGGTTCTCGTAGACGGTCAGGTTGGCAAAGACACGCCGCCCCTCAGGCACCTGCGAGATCCCCAGGGCCACGATCTGGTGTGCGGGCACCCTGGTCAGCTCGCGGCCGTCGAACTTGATGCCCCCCATCCGGGGCCGCAAGAGGCCGGAGATCGTCTTGAGGATCGTGCTCTTGCCGGCGCCGTTGGCGCCGATGAGCGTCACGATCTCCCCCTCGTCCACCGCAAAGGAAATGCCCTGGATGGCATGGATGGCGCCGTAGAAGACGTTGATGTCGTTGACTTCCAGGATCATCCTACGACACCTCCTCGCCCAGATATGCCTCGATGACGCGCCTGTTGCTCCTGATCTCCGCCGGCGTGCCGGCCGCGATGAGCTGGCCGTAATCCAGGACGTAGATGCGCTCGCAGATCCCCATGACCACCCTCATGTCGTGCTCGATGAGGAGGATGGTCAGTTTGAACTCGTCCCGGAGCCAGGCGATGGTCTTCATGAGTTCCAGCGTCTCCTGGGGGTTCATGCCGGCCGCCGGCTCGTCGAGGAGGAGGAGCTTGGGCTCGGTGGCCAGCGCCCTCGCGATCTCCAGCCGGCGCTGCGCGCCGTACGGCAGGCTGCCCGAGATCTCGTCCTTGTGCCCATCGAGCTTGAAGACGGACAGGATCTTGAGCGCCTTGTCCTCGATCTCCCGTTCTCCCCGCAGGAAATGACGGAAGTGGAGGAAGCCCTGGCCCAGGCCGTAAGTGGAATGAAGATGGCAGGCGATCTTGACGTTGTCCAGCACGGACAATTCCTTGAATAGCCTGATATTCTGGAACGTGCGCGCCATGCCGAGGGCCGTCACCTGATGGGCCAAGAGCCCGGTGATGTTCTTGCCCTGAAAGTACGCCGCACCGGAAGTGACCGGAGTGAGGCCGGTCAGCAGGTTGAAGACCGTGGTCTTGCCCGCCCCGTTCGGCCCGATGAGGCCCACCAGCTCGCCCGGTTCGATCTCGATATTCAACGCGGAGACGGCGATGAGGCCGCCGAAGGCCTTGGTCAGTTTATCGGTGTTCAGCAACACTGCCCGGGTCACCTGCCTTTGCCGTCTGCCGCCAATTGAACAGCCCCTTGAGACTCAGCAGTCCCCGCGGCAGGAAGATCATCACGACCACCAGGAAAATGGCAAAGATCACCATGCGAATGGTGGGGAAGTTGCTGAGATAGGCGTTGATGATCGTGACCAGGATCGCTCCCCCGATGGATCCCCAGATGCTGCCCATCCCACCCAAGACCACCATAACCAGGACGTCGATGGTCTTGACGAAGGTGAAGGACTTGGGATTGACGAGGTAATAGGTGTGCGCGTACAACGCGCCCGCCACCCCGGCAAAGAAGGCGCCGATGGTAAAGGCCGCCACCTTGTACCACGTCGTGTTGATGCCCATGGCCTCCGCGGCGATCTCGTCCTCGCGCACCGCCATCATGGCCCGGCCGTGCGTGCTCCCGATGAGGTTCCTGATCAGGATCACGGTGAGCGCCGCAAGGAGGAAGCAGCCGAAAAGGGTGGTATACTGGGGAATCTGCGGCATGCCCGTGGCGCCACCGAGATACTCGATGTTGAGGATCGAAAGGCGGATTATCTCCCCGAAACCCAATGTCGCGATGGCCAGATAGTCCCCCCGCAGCCGCAAGGTCGGCAGGCCGATGACGAATCCCATCAGCGCCGCCAGGCAACCCCCGAGGACGAGGGAGAAGGCCAGGATCAGGCCGCCCGGCAGGATCGCCTTGGCAAAGGGAAGGTAGAGCGCGGGCAAGCCAAGGGGCATGCCAAGACGGACGTTGGCAAGGGAGGGAAAGGCGCCGGCCTCGATCCACGGGCTGGTGAGCTTGAGGGCGATCACGGCCGCCGTATAGCCTCCGATGGCCATAAAGCCCGCGTGCCCCAGGGAGAACTGCCCCGTGAAGCCGTTGATCAGGTTCAGGCTGACGGCGAGGATGATATTGATGCAGAGCGAGATAATGACCAACGTCCAGTATTCGTTGAGCGCCTTGAGCCAGACCAGGATCTCCAGGACCGCGAAGGCCGAGACGAGACCGAGCAGCATCCTCTGGTTCTTGCCGGTGTTCGCGTTTTTTTGTCGCATGGCTCACCTACACCTTCTCGCCCGAGGGTTCACCCAAGATGCCGGTGGGTTTGATCATGAGGATGATGATGAGGATCGCAAAGGCGACCACGTCGCGGAGGGTCGAGGACATGAATCCCGTCACCACGGACTCGGCCACGCCCATGATCAGCCCGCCCAACATGGCGCCGGGGATGATGCCGATGCCGCCCAGCACCGCCGCGACGAAAGCCTTGAGGCCCGGCATGAAGCCAAGCAGGGGTTCCACGGGATAGAACGAGCCGAAGAGCACGCCGGCGGCGGCGGCCAGTGACGCACCCAGGGCAAAGGTGACGGAGATGGTCGTATTGACGTCGATGCCCATCAGTGCCGCCGCTTCCTTGTCATGGGAAACGGCCCGCATGGCCCGGCCGATCCGCGTGTACTGCACGAAGGCGAACAAACCCGCCATGAGCAGCACGGCCACGAAGAAGAAGATGATGTGCTGCTTTTGTACCATGAACGGACCCCAGAAATAGGTCGTGTCGCTGACTAGGGCCGGCAGATCGCCGTAATATTTCTGCTGCGGCGTCTGCCAGAGCATCATGCCGTACTCCAAAAAGAGAGAAACGCCGATAGCGGTGATGAGGGCCACGATGCGCGGGGCCATGCGGAGCGGTTTGTAGGCCACGCGCTCGATCAGGACGCCCGTCAGCGCGCAGCCGGCCATGGCGATGAGCAGGGCGGCGAACCAGAACGGTGCGCCTGTCATCCCGTACCGGCGGAACATGGTAATGGCGAAGTAACCCAGGTAGGCCCCCACCATGTATACATCACCGTGGGCGAAGTTGATCAGCCTGACGATGCCGTAGACCATGGTGTAGCCGAGCGCGATCAGCGCATAGACCGCGCCGAGTGAGAGTCCGTAGATCAGATACTGGACCGCCTGGACGCCCAGATCGTACAGGCCGCTCAAATCCACCACCCCCGGGACGTCGTGATCGTAGCGCAGCACAAATGTGGCATATGGTCGCGGCGTACCTCAAGCGGACGCCGGGTTTGCCAAAGCCTGCGCGCATGAGGGAAACGTTCCTCACCGCATGCGCGGGGGGCGGGAGATCCTCCCGCCCCCAATGGTTCGTTTGGGATTACGGCTCGACCGTGGCCACGTACTTCTGCACGCCGTTGACATACTCGATGACCACGGCGGCCTTGGTCGGATTGCGATTCTCGTCCATGCTGATGGTGCCGGCCACGCCCCGGAAGCCCTTGGTCGAGGCCATGGCGGCCCGGATCTTGTCGTGATCGGTGGAGCCTGCCCGCTTAATGGCGTCCGCCACGAGCAGGGCGGCATCGTAGCCCAGCGCGGCCAGGGCGTCGGGGAGGATGCCGTAGAGTTCCTTGTAGGCCTTGACGTACTTGACGGCCAGTGGATTCTTGGACTCGGGCGAAAAGTGGTTGCTGAAGTAGACCTTGTTGAGCGCGGCCTTGCCTGCGATCTTCGGCAGTTCCTCGACCTGGTCCCAACCATCGGCGCCGAGGAGCGGCTGTTTCATCTTCATCTCGCGCGCCTGCTTGGCGATGAGGCCGGCGGGCTGGTAGTAGCAGGGCACGTAGATGACGTCCGGCTTCTTCAGGCGGATTTTGTTGAGCACCGCGCGGAAGTCCTTGTCATCGGGCATGAAGCTTTCCTCGGCCACGATCTTGCCCTTGCCCGCGGTGAAGACCTTCTTGAAGTAGACGGCCAAGCCCTTGGCGTAGTCGCTCTGGTTGTCGAAGAGGATAGCAGCCTTCTTGGCCTTGAGGTTCTTCAGGGCGAAATTGGCCATGACCTCGCCCTGGAAGTCATCGATGAAACAGGCCCGGAAGATGAAGGAACCAAACTGGGTAACCTTGACGTTTGTACCCGTGGGCGTGATCATGAGCACGCCTTTTTCCTGGCAGATGGGAGCGGCCGCAAAACAGTTGGTGCTCGTGACCGGTCCGAGGATCGCCACCACGTTGTCCTGGGTGATGAGCTTGGTGGCCATCCTGCCGGATTCCTCGGCATCGCTCTTGTTGTCCGCGGCGATGAGCTTGATCTGCTTGCCGAGGAGCCCGCCATTGGCGTTGATCTCGTCGTAGACCATCTTGGCCGAGTTTAGGCAGGCCTGCCCGAACAGGGCCACGGCGCCCGACAGCGCGTAGTTTGCGCCGATGAGGATCTCGTCCTGGGCCGTGAGGCCGACCGCGCCGACCCCGGCGATCATGGTCAGCAGGACGATCGCGATTGCCAGTTTCTTCAAGTTTTCACCCTCCTCCGGATTGTTTGGCAAATAAAGTTTTATTTGAGTATGTCGGCCTGGATGAAAAATCGGTTGGCCCATCACCTCCCGGGCACTGATTGCACGTTTCCGGATTGCCGGTAGTGGTCGATACAGGCGTGATGGCACGGCAAAAAAAGTAAAAAAGAAGCCTTGCAGCCACTATGGCCAAGTTATGGTTAGAGTGATCATACCCCATGTTTTCGGCATCTGTCAAGGTAGAGCAGGCCTGATGCCATGTATACATCACAGCCGAACGTAACCTTTTTACATATACAGGAATCTAAATCCAGCTTATACCGTAGTTTACGCGGAAAGCCGCTCTCCCACGCCGATCCATCCCGCAAGGAAAGGCGGACCGAATGTCGAACACGCTTGGAAACGTCCGCGATATGCAACACCGATAATCATGCCGGGGAAGTGACGGCTTTGTCCGATCTGCACGAGTACGTCGGCAACATCCATATCCACACCCGTTACAGCGACGGCACGTGCGGCGTGGATGAGATCGCGAGGATCGGCAGGGCCGCCGGCCTCGATTTCCTGCTCGTCACGGACCATCGCACCCTGGCGGCCAGACGGGAGCAGGGTTGGCGCGATGGGCTGCTCCTTCTTGCCGGCGAGGAATTGGGGCACAGGGACGGGCACTACCTCGGCCTCGGCCTCGAAAGCGCGTCGCAGGCCACGGTACCCAGGGAAATGGTGGCGGCCGTGGCCCGCCAGGGCGGCGCGGGCTTCATCGCCCATCCCGACGACATCCGGCTGCCCTGGCCTGACTGGAGCGTCTCCGGTTTCGACGGGATTTCGCTCTGGAACTTCTGCTCCCAGTGGCGGGGCGCCATGCGTTCCCTCGCGGCCTGGCTCTTCTACCCGTTCTTCCCCGCCTTGGCCGTGACGGCGCCACCAATCGAGACGCGCCGCCGCTGGGACGCATTGAACGCCGCGGGCCGCGGCCCGCACCTGGTGGCGGCCATCGGCAGCTCGGACGCGCACGCCTTCGGCTTCCGCCCCCTGGGCATACCGCTGGTGCTGGTCCCGTACCGGCTGGTTTTCCGGGCGATCAATACCCATGTCCTGCTGCCGAGGCCCCTCACCGGCCGGACCGGGGAGGATGAGGCGTCAATCCTCGGCGCCCTGCGCGGGGGATCGAGCTTTATCGCCAACCATCTACGCGGCCCGGCAAGGGGTTTCCGTTTTTGGGCCCAGGCGGCCGGCCGGATCTGGAGCATGGGGCGGGCGGTGCCGCGTATCCCCGGTCTTTGCCTCGAGATCCGCCTGCCGGCAAAAGGCAGGATCGTCCTCCTGCGCGACGGCCGCCAGGCAGGGAGCGTTGCCGGCGACAACCTGAGCCTTGCCGATCCCGCGCCCGGCGTCTACCGGGTGGAGGTTTACAGCGACGACCGCCGCAGGTGGGGCTGGATTTTTTCGAATCCGATCCGGGTGATCTAGAAGCGTTGTGAAAAAGGTACCGGAACGCAGATTATGGCTTTACGTGATTAGGAACGATTTAACATAATTAACATGATTTTCAGGATTTACACGGATTATTTGTCTATTAGATCATCTTCATTGATGACTTTAATCTTGAATCTTGTAAATCCCATTAATCATGTAAATCATGTGATGTCGTTCCCTGTTTTACGTGATTATCGGTCCAAGAACGGTTTTTCACAGCACTTCTAGAAGAGACGGTTATAACGAAACACACGAAATACACGGAAGGTGGTGACGAGCGTGCGCCTGTTCTTTGAGGAAAGCGAGCGGCGGTCCCTGGCCCCCTATGCGTGCCGGGCCGCGGATTCGCGCGGCCGCAGGTACGAGGAGGGGCCGCCGGACGAATATCGTACGGCTTTCCAGCGCGACCGCGACCGGATCCTTTATTCCACGGCCTTCAGGCGCCTCCAGTACAAGACCCAGGTCTACGTCATCCACGAGGGCGACGCATACCGCACCCGCCTCACGCACACCCTGGAAGTCATGCAGCATGCCAGGACCATCGCCAGGGTGCTCCGGGCCAACGAGGATCTCACCGAAGCCGTGGCGCTGGGCCACGATCTGGGCCACGCACCTTTTGGCCACGGCGGGGAGGAGGAACTGGACCTCCTGCTAGCCGGTGAGGGCGGCTTCGAGCACAATCGCCAGTCCCTGCGACAGGTGGATCTGCTCGAGCGGCGGTACCGGGATTTCCCCGGCCTCAACCTTTGCCACGAGACGCGGGAGGGTCTGGCCAGGCACGCCACCTTTTACGACCAGCCCGCGCCGGACGGCGAATTCGCCGCTACGCCCTTTCCCAGCCTCGAATGCCAGATCGTCAACCTCGCGGACACCCTGGCATACTGCGCGCACGATCTGGACGACGCCTTGCGTTCGGGCCTCATCAGCCTTGCAGACCTGGAAGAGGCTGACCTGGCACTGCCCGCCCGCGTCCTTTCGGGGATCGGCGGGAACGGGCCCCTGGAATTGCGCCATCGCCTGCTGGTCAGGGGGGTGATCGACCGCCTGACCAGGGCGGTAATCCAGGAAAGCCTCCGCCGGTTGGAGGCGAGCGGGGTGGACTCGCCGGCGGCGGTCCGCGCTCACAGTTCTCCCCTGGCCGGCCTGCCGGAAGAGGAAGCCGGGGAACTCGCGGCCTTGAACGGCTTCCTCCATCGCGCCGTCTACGAGCATCCCGGTGTGTTGGCGGCGGCGGCCAAGGGCCGCGCGGTCCTGCGCGAGCTCTTCCAGAGGTTCCTCGAGACGCCGCGGCTCCTCCCCCGCAGCACCCAAAAGCGCCTGGCCGGGGGAGATGACGGCGCGGCGCGGGTGATCGGTGATTACCTCGCGGGCATGACGGATCGCCACGCCCTCCTCGTCTACCAAAAGATCGTCGATCCTACCGTGCCGGTGGGGCTGGGTCTGGGGGACTGATGCAAATCGATCTCATCGCCACCGCCGCCTTCGGCCTGGAGGCGGTCGTGGCCCGGGAACTACGCATGCTGGGTTACGAGCCGGCCGTGAGCCCCGACGGCGGCCGGCTCGCCTTCACTGCCGATCTTTTTGGCATCGCCCGGGCCAACCTCTGGCTGCGGGCCGCCGATCGGGTGCTTTTGAAGATGGGCTCCTTCCCCGCGGCCACCTTCACGGAACTCTTCGAGGGGACAAAGAGCCTGCCCTGGCCCGACTGGCTCCCGGCCGACGCCGCCTGCCCGGTGGCGGCCAAATGCGTCCGCTCGCGGCTGATGAGCGTCCCCGACAGCCAGGCGATTGTCAAGAAGGCGGTCGTGGAGAGCATGAAATCGCGCTTTGGGTACGAGCGGCTGCCGGAGACGGGGGCGTCCTTTCGAATCGAGGTCTCCCTGCTCCGGGATATGGCCACCATTGCCCTGGATACCTCGGGATTGGGCCTGCACAAGCGCGGTTACCGCACCCTCTCCGCCCCGGCGCCGCTCAAGGAGACCCTGGCCGCGGGGCTGATCCTCCTCAGCCGCTGGCGGCCCGGGCAAGCTTTCCTGGATCCCTGCTGCGGCTCGGGCACCCTGCCCATCGAGGCCGCCCTGATCGGCCTGAACATCGCCCCGGGGATCCGGCGGACCTTTGCCGCCGAGGCCTGGCCCGCCGTCCCCGCCGCGGCCTGGATCGCGGCCCGGGAAGAGGCGGCCGACCTGGCCCTGCCCTGGCAAAAGCTGGAGATACGGGGCTCTGACTTGGATCCCGAGGCGGTCTCCCTGGCCGGGTTTCATGCCCGGCGGGCGGGAGTGGGCCGCGAGGTTTCCCTCCGCGTCCTGCCCGCCGCGGCGGCGGCCCTCGACGGGCCCGGCGGCGTTGTGGTCTGCAATCCTCCCTACGGCGAGCGGATCGGGGAGAGTTCCAAGGTGGAAAAGCTCTACCGCGACCTGGGGCGGCTTTACCGCGCCGCGCCGGGTTGGTCTTTCAACATCCTCACCGCCCATCCGGGCTTCGAACGGCTTTTTGGCCGCCGGGCCGGGAAAAGGCGAAAGCTCTACAACGGCCGCATCGAATGCCGGTATTACCAATACTAGATAAACGAGCAGAAAACCGGGGGGATAATACTCCCGAGGTGAGACCGTGAAGACGAGCGAGGAAGTCCTGCGCCTCCAGCGCGCCAGGGACACCCTGACGGATCTGACGGGGATTCTGGACAAACCCGGGCTCCACGCCGCCGAAGCCTTGCGGCATCTTCAGGATCCCGAAACCCGGAAAGCCATTGCCACGGCCGTGGAGATCCTGAGCGCCTCGATCAGGGAGCATTGATCGAAACCAAGAAGCCGGGGCCCGATCCGGGTCCCGGCTTCTTGTGTACTCGTGCGTCGCTACCGCGACGGCCTATAGCGGGATGATGACCTGTACGATGGCTGAGGCCGGCATATCGACGATGACATGGCCGTTGTTCAGGCTGGCCGTGCCGGTGACAACGTCGGGATAGCCCTCGGCGACTCTGCGGAAGGTCACCGTGCCCGTGGTCTTGAAGGCGCTCACGTTCAAGTCGATGACCTGGGCCTTGACGCCGGTGCCCGCGTTACGGATGGTGACGTAGAGCGTATTGGTGGCCGTGTCCTTGGAGGCGATGGCGATATTGGTGTCGGCCGGCATCCAGTTGATGAGGTACTGCGGCTTACCGCCGTTGATCGCGCGGTTGAGAAGCCGCATGACGTAGTACATCGCCGTCTTGGAGCCGTCGTCGTTGATCAGACCGTCCATGGTGCCCCACTCGTACATGGAGAAGATGGCGCTGCCCTCGACGTGGCCGGCGTCGTTCAGGCTATTCTTCATGAGCTGGCCGCCCCATTTGCCGCAGGCGTTGCCGTAGTTGTCGTACGACTCGCGGTAGGTGCCCCACTCGGAGCAGTAGAACTCCTCATGCTGGCCGTCCATGTCGTACTGGTTCATCCAGCCGTGGACGGTCACGGCCTCGCCGGAAGAGCCGCTGCCGTAGTTATGCCAGTCGTAGACGTCGATGATGTTGTCGTTCGCCATCATCGACTGCTGCACCCACTCGTTGGCGTGCACGCTCTGAGCGACATGGAGTTTGAAGGTCTTGCCGGGCAGGTAGGTGTCGTAGACGTACTTGATGGCGTCATGGGTCTTCTGGGTGAAAATGATGTAATCCGCGAGGGAGCCGCCCCACCCCTGGCCGGCGTTGTCCGGCTCGTTCAGGACCTGCCAGTTGTGGACGTCCAGGTTGTTCATGACGTTCAGGTAGTAGACCGTGGCAAAGACGTGCTCCCACCACTCGTTCCAGTCGGCCTCACTGTCAGGCGGGTTCAGCTGCTGCATCCAGGCGGGCTGGTCGCCGTTGTTCACGTTGACGAGCGAGACCACCGGTTTGATGCCGGCGTTCTTTAGCGCCAGGAGCATGTTGTAAAAGCTGACACCGTGCCCTCTGAAACTGGTGCTCTTCATATTGGCGTCCCAAACGGCCCAGGGGATGATGCCCGGATTGGCCTTGATCTGGGCGATGGTCGGCGCGCCAAAGACGCCGTCGTCATCCACGGGCTCGGACTCGGCCGAGGAGCCCCAGATGCGGAAGGTGGTGATGCCCAAGTCCGCGAAATCGGCGATATTAAACCTGTCGCCGCCCTCGCAGGCGCCGATGCCGGTGCACGAGATCCCGTCCGGGGTGGCCGTGACGGTCATCGGGATGGAGCCCGAAGGCGGTTTCCCTGCCAGGGCCAGCATGGAAAGCCCGCAAAGCAGGCAGACGAGAATCATGAAAATCCGCGTACTGCGCAACATGAATCAATCCCCCCTATTGATTAGTAAACGTCCAAAAATACTAGTCCCGTCGATTTCCGGCCGCCATCCCCCCTTTCCCCGGTACGAAACCCGCGCCCCGGGGTGATGCCGGGACGCCGGTGCCCGATGATCGATCGATTTGACGGAATACGCCGATCTCCTCTTTCTTCTTCGAACTCCTGCTCTATACTTACCCAATAGCCTGCGAAGCCTGGGTTGGCCCGCCGGCTCGTACTCGTGCTCATAACTCCGTCCTCCCGGTCACCGGGTGCACAAACGATGCAGATGGATTCGTGCCAAAACTGTTTATCAGTTTTTAGCCAATTGTACGCCTATTGCTGAGACGAGAGGGGCGCGAAGCATGATGCCCCGCGCCCCTCCTGGCAGCCTAGAATTTGAGCAGCACCGCGGCGTTACCGGGAATGTTGAACGTCACGCGACCGCCGCTGAGTGTGGGGTTACCCACGACGACGTCATTGTAGCCCGCGGCGAATTGCCACATCGTGCCTGTGCCGCTGCTGATGAGGGCCGAGAGATTGGCGTCCACCGTGAGGGTGCCCGAACCTGTATTGGTCGCGAGCAGGTAGACCTTGCCCTGGGCATCCCTGGTGGTGATGGCCAGCATGTTGCTGTTGTTGCAGGTGGTCTCGTAGGTCGCCCGGCCGCCCTGCAGGGCGCGGCAGCCGATGCGCAGGGCGTAGTAGCCGGCGATCCTGGCCCCGTCCTTGTTGATGAGACCGGTGAAGTTCTGGAAGCCGCCGGAAAATCCGTCCCAATCGTAGAAGGTGAAGAGGTGGCTGAGATCGACGTGATCGTTGCCAGGCCGCGCGCAACGGATGAGGTTGTTGATCAGCGTCCCGATACAGAAGCTGACCCCGGTATAGCTCCCCCGGTAGGTGCACCATTCGCTGAGACAGACCGGGGCGTCGGCGTAGCCGTTGGCGTTCATCCAGGCATGCGTCTGCTGGACGTAACCCGAGACGTCGCCGCTGTAGGAATGGATGTCCACGGTATCGAAATAGCCCGGTACGTTCTGCATGCAGTCCAACGGCCAACTGCTGCCCCCGGTGGTGACCGGGGCGTAGATGTGGTAGGTACGGCCGGGCAGGTAGGTCCGATAGACGTAGTCGATCGCGTCCTTGGTCGACTTGACGAGCTCGAAATAGTCGGCCTCGTTGCCGGCGAAACCCTGGCCGCTGTTGTTGGGCTCGTTGTGCACCTGGAAATCGTCCACGCGGTAATCGTTGCGCACATTCAGCCAGTAGACGGTGGCGAAGACATGCTCCCACCATTCGTTCCAGTCCGCGGCGGTCGTGGGCGGGTTGGGCGCCCATGTGGGCCGTTTGTTGTTATCCACATTGCGGATGGTGAGCACGACTTTGACGCCGGCATTTTTCAGTTCCGTAAAGATCGTCCTGGCATTGCCCTGCCAGGTCGTGCCCGGGGTGCCGGACCACCAGTAGTCGCTGCCGTCCGGCGGGTTGGTCATGATGTTATCCCACCAGGCCCAGTTGATGACACCGGGGTTGGCCTTGATCTCGGCGATGCTGGGCGAGCCGTAGACCCCGTCGTCGTCCTGGGCCTCCCAACGGGACATGCCGCCGTAGATACGGTAGGTGTTGATGCCGCAGTCCGTGAAATCCGTGATATTGAAGCGGACATTACCCTCGGTGGCGCCGATGTACGCGGTGCTCGTGCCCCACTGCGTCCCCGAGACCGTGATGGTATTGCCGCCGCCGGGCGGCGGTTTGCCGGCCAGGGCCGCGACCGACGCGGCCAGGATCA